>JAACDL010000172.1 GCA_009936765.1 Methanobacteriota archaeon | reverse complement strand
TACATGAGAGCACAAATCGAGTTGATTCGTGTCAACTGGAATGAAGGTGTAGCTCTTGAGTCTGCCAGGGCGAGGATTGTCGATGGAATGATAACTGAACCTCTGAAATTGAAAATCGGTGAAGGCTCATTTTACAATCGCTTACGTGGATTGATAGGTAATCAAGAAGGATTTGGATTTACTAATGCTGTTTTGAGAAGGCCAAATGAACCACTTACTCTAGGAATTTCGGCTGCATCACTGAGTGAATTAGGAATTGACATGGGCGAAATACTACGAAGTGTTGGACAACGAATAGGTAGAGAATTAGCCTTGGAACTAAGAGAGGAAGTTGAAGATAAGGCTTTTTGGAATCGACTTATTGACCAATGGAAAACACTTGGCATGGGAGAATTAGAAATTGATACGATTCCCCCTACACTGGTTACTGTGAAAGATTCTAACAGTTGCGAGAAGAACCCGCAGTTAGGGTCGATTTTGTGCCACATGGACGAAGGTGTTTTGGAAGGGATACTGATTGAAAGGCATGGCTTCGATGCGACTGCATCTGAAAGACTGTGCACATCAAAAGGACAGGACCATTGTCTATTCGAAATATCAATACCGTTGCCAGAATAAGCACACAGATTGATATGAGTCCACCATGTGGAGTGTACATGGACTGCAATACTTGTGATACAGCCCCGGCCGTAGTCATCAATAAGCCAGATGTAGTTGATGTCGATTTGACAATAACTGAAAAAGCAAAGGAAATGCTATCATCTGCATTTGGAGACGACATGTCTCATTCGCTCCTTGTTGGAGTATTATCAGGTGGATGTTCAGGCTACATGTACGACTTACAAATTGTTGAATCGACAGATCAAGACTGTCAAGTTGTTGAAATTGATGGCTTTAAAGTTCTAGTTCCTAATGCAACATCTCACCTATTAGATGGTATTGAAATCGACTACATTGACCGCCTAATGGGTGGAGGATTTAAGATAAACAATCCTAATGCTTCAAGTTCTTGTGGCTGCGGCGAATCATTCTCCTGAGTGTTGATTGAATGGGTGTCGTCAAACTCGACGCTTACGTGTTGATTGTACGCGGTAAAGATGCCCTTAAGTTGATTAACGGATTATCTACGAACAAGGTTGAAGCTTCTTGCTCCACCGTATTTACTACAAATGCTGCCAAAATAATAGATATGGCTAGTGTAATTGTAACGGATGATTGCATTGCATTGGTTGGACATAATCCGTACAAAGAGGACCTGTTGGCACATATCTCTCAAAAGATACTCAACCAAGATATTACAATCGGCGATGCTACTGCATCGAATAATGTATATTTGTCAACCACAGAAATAACCCCCCCTGGTAGTGTAACGATATCACATACCTTCCGAGGTTGGCTAATGGTAGCACCAACTAGTGTTGAGATTACAACAAATATGAGTCAAAGTGAATTCGACGATTATAGAGTAGAAAATATGATCCCAATGCAAGGTTTCGAAATAACTCCCAAAAATCATCCCCTTGCATGTGGGCTTGGGCACTTGGTCCATGAATCAAAAGGATGCTACCTTGGGCAAGAAGTACTCGCAAGAATGCGCAGCCGTGGAAAACAAGGCAAAGAGTTAGTTAGATTGCCAAACCCTGTAGAGAATGCTACAACCGTCGGTAAAAAGAATTCATTGGTAATTCAAAGGGTCAAAAATAATTGACTGGTATTCAATACTTAGGAAATACCCATTTACAACCATAACATTAGCAGAATGCTAAAAGTGAATAGTTGATGGAATAGATATGGTAAGTGAGGTTGCAAAGCGAAACGATTCAGGCTCGTCCAAGATGCAAGCCCGGATTCATGAAATCATTTTTGAGGCAGACACTCCAACTGGCAAATTTTTCGACGTAGCATTGCTGGTTTCAATTGTAGCATCCGTACTTGCTGTATCTCTCGAAAGTGTTGATGCTGTAGATTCGAAGTATCATTCACAACTAGTATTCATAGAATGGTTTTTTACAATATTATTCACTATTGAATACTTTTTACGATTATATTCAACACGTGAATCGCTGAAATATTCAACATCATTCTTCGGAATAGTAGACCTTTTAGCAATTCTTCCAACGTACCTAAGTTTGGCTTATGCTGGTGCTCAAAGCCTACTTGTAATTAGGGCGCTGCGTCTATTACGAGTATTCAGAGTATTCAAATTATCAAGATATTTAGGTGAGGCAAATGTATTGAGTCAGGCAATGATTCAATCAAAAGACCGCATCATAGTGTTCTTATCAACAATTACTATTTTGAGCTTCATTACAGGCGCTGGGATGTACTTAGTTGAAGGTCCTAAGAATGGTTTCACATCAATTCCACAAAGTGTTTACTGGGCAATTACAACTCTAACTAGCACTGGATACGGAGACACAGTACCTCTTACACCCGTTGGTAAAATGCTAGCGATACTGATCATGGTAATGGGTTATAGCTTGATTATTGTGCCAACAGGAATTATATCAAATGAATTAATGAAAATCGGAGACATAAGCACTCAAGCCTGCCTAGCATGCTCCAAAGAAGGGCATGACTACAACGCAAAGCACTGCAAATGGTGTGGAGAGATGTTGTAGAATCACTCCAAACCTACAATAAGGGATTTCTTTCCCCCCAGAGATATGAACAGATTGTTGTATTTCCCGGTTCCTGGACGCGGAGAAGCTAGTAGAGTTGCGCTATCCTTGTCGGAACTGGAATGGGAAGATGTTGAAGTCAATGGTGAAGTTTTCAATCAGATGCGCAACGATGGAGAGTTACCTTGGGACATGTTACCTGTATTGCAAACACCAAACGGAACTTTGGCAGAATCTTCCGCTATCCTGAGGTATGTAGGTGGCTTTGCGGGATTAATTCCTACAGACTCCTATCAAGCAGCAAAGGCTGACGAATTTATGGATGGGATGGGTCCTCTAGCAAGAGCATTGGATACTACATTTGGAATCTCAGATTTAGATGAAAGAGTGGCCATACGTAAAGCCATTTTCGAAGTTGGTGGTCAAGGCGCTAAGAATCTTCAATTTTTAGAAGACAAAGTAGGAAAATCAAGTTCTGGTTGGGCGGCAGATACCGAAGAGATGAGTATTGCAGATCTCAAATTATTCACAGAATTGTTTGCGCTATTTTCAGGGAACTACGACGGGATAGAGAAATCTGTAATTGCAAGGTATCCAAATCTGTTAAAATATCACAATAAAGTAGCGAACGAACCAAGAATTGTAAACCATTACAGTGGAATTACGGAAGATGACATTCGTTGGACATTCTTACCTGGTGCATTCGATTAATACGGATTCTTCATAGGGTGGCTGTCGAACTCCAACTCATGAATTGGTTGAGTATGGTCGCTAAAGGATTGTTTAGTGGGGCGATTATTGTTACAGCAAGTGAAATTGCTAAGAAATCAACATTGTATGGTGCTGTTTTAATTTCTCTACCCTTGATCAGCATTATTTCCATAATATGGTTGTACAATGACACAAAAGATGTTGAACAAGTTGCCAATTATGCTGAAGGGATAATGTGGCTTGTAATACCGTCACTATTATTTTTCATAATACTGCCATTTTTATTAAGAAGAGATTGGAGTTTTGAATCTGCAATATCTATCGGAATTATTGCTACGGTTTTAGCATATATTTTGGGGACTTACCTTGCAATAAACCAGGGTGAGATACAATCTTAGTTCTTATTCTCTGGAATCGGACAAGTGTTAATTCCAAACGCTCGATATATCATACAGGTTCCAGATATTGCATTAAACAATAATACACCAGCTACGATTAAACCAATATTTGCAATTGAAGCATTAACACTAGGAGGTAGAGCGAAATAAAATCCTATCAAAATAACCGCAATCACAGCACGAATAACCCTGTCTTTGTCACTCTCGTTTTTTGGTAACAACTTGAATCCCGAATCTTCTTCCATGTTTCGGCTAATCAAAGCCAGTTAATTTGTTATTCGATTAATATCCCAAGATATCTTTCAGTTGCCCTTTGTAAAAATTAGCCGAGCCTTGAAGCGATTCTAATTCAGCATCTGAAAGATCCAATTCACAAATAGTCTCGACGCCATTCGCTCCAATAATACATGGTACGCCAATGTAAACATCTTCAAGTCCATACTGTCCAGTTAGATGACATGATGCAGGGATTACTCGACGACGGTCATTCAGTACTGCTTCAGCCATTATTGCAGCGGCTGAACCTGGCGCATAGAATGCTGAACCTCTCTCTAATAACTTGACAATTTCTCCACCGCCACCAGCAGTTCGAGCGCTGATCGCATCAATTCGCTCATCAGACATTAGTTGAGTGATTGGTATTCCGCCTACTGTTGTGTAGCGAGGTAATGGGACCATAGTATCCCCGTGTCCACCAAGAACCATCGGAGAAACATCTTCTTCAGCACAATTTAATTCGAGAGCGATAAAATGAGCCATACGAGCACTATCTAGTACGCCAGCCTGACCAATTACTCTGTTAGT
>JAACDL010000171.1 GCA_009936765.1 Methanobacteriota archaeon | reverse complement strand
CATTGGACTGGAACTCTAATCCTATTGCTATGTATAGGGACCAGTCTCTAATCAGTGTTTGAGCATAATCTGGAACCATTGTATCTTCGTTTCCATCTCCTGTAGTATCTGCCATTTCAGTTGCAAGATAGCCATATGCAGTCGCTCTCATTACCGTTGTAGAATTATTTGGGTCGCTCTCTATTGTTGACAATAGTTGTTCAGGCTCCCCCATTCCCACGAATGCGACTGGGCCAGATTCATCCAATAATGAAATATTGAATTGGTTGTCTAAAGGATGAACAGATGAATATAATGCTTGATCTATACCGCCTAAGAAATTAGCAATTGGCAAAATATTTCCGTCCATTGTATTCGGAATAACTACGCTTGCCTGACCGGCAGTTTCAGCGGCTCCTAATGCAGCATAACCGTAAGACCCAAATCCAGCACCACCGATTGTATTCGTCATCGTGGTAATGTAATCTGCAGTGGCTTTTCCTGCTTGAGTTGTGTTAAGGTCCTGATTCATCATTCCACTAGCAAATCCAATTTTAGTCAAATCCATTATTGCATTGAATGCTGTACCAGTCGCTCCAATCAACTGTGGCCTAAATTGGATGTTAAGTTGTGATAACTCTTCATCACAAGAGTTCTTACTATTCGGAGAACACTCGAATGTTTTGACAACATTGTATGTCAAGTGTCCATTGTAACTGTCGTGTTCAATCAAAGTCTTTTCAGAAGTAATATCGTAAGTATAGGGCCCCATTCTCTCATAGTTGGGAGTGGCTTGATTTCCGATTACTTCTTGCAGGTTAGTAATGTCCCATGCATAGTAATCTCTAGAGGTAGTTGATACTGCCCAATCATCCTCTAATGTGTCGCAGTCTCCGTCTTCACCACATGCAGAATCAAGAGGAAAAGTTTGAAACTTTTCTTCAACAGCTCCCTCAACAGCACCGGTGAATACAATTGGTAGCAATGTCACGTTCAGAAGCAAGCAAGCGAGGCCGATTCCAATAAGCCATCTGTCTCGTAGCGCCACTTGCATAAAATCAACTTAGGGATTTAGCAATTAAAGATTGAGCCGGAATTAGAACATATTCTTTGATGTTAAATGGACACTGGGGGATTTGAACCCCCGGCCTCTTGAGTGCCACTCAAGCGATCTTCCAACTGATCTAAGCGCCCAACGCTTTGCCTAAGGCAGCCTGCCCACCTGTGCTTGCATCATAAGGCTTCTCAATTGGTCGCCCCTCGGACCTCCATGGACGTGGAGGAAGTACTCGCTGAACTTCTCCCACAAGTGCCCGAGAATATATTCTCAAAATGGCTTACTCAACGTATTTCTTTGACCTGGTTGGAACTAAGTGATGACCGTTTAGGAATGACGAGATTCGAAGAAGGACCAGCGGAATTAGTCCGCCGCCGTAGATTTTCTCTAGACCCAGGTAATATCACAATTGGACTGCATCCCCGTCTAAAGGAAGAGCCTGATTTGCTTAGGCACACTTTAGCACATGAATTAGTTCATGCTTCTGGAGTTTTGAACCATTCAAAAGAGCTACATGATGCAGTTGACAGTATTGCACCAGGAGTTGCAATTTCAGATTCTCCAATGTTACAAGAAATGCGAGATGAATTCCTCGGTTCGGCGCGAGTCAAGTCATGGACCTGTTCTCACTGCGGATATGAGTGGAAACGCGCTACTGTTCGCAAACCTATGCGGTGTCACAAGTGTGCTAGACCACTGTAAGGCTGATAGAGGTGATTCCCTCCCGCCGTGTTGGGCGTATGATGTAGTTTGGATATCATCTCGGCCTTCTAAGCCGAATACCGGGGTTCAAATCCCCGTACGCCCGCCATCCATACATTACTCGAAATGGTAATCTCAAACATGATACTAAATGCTCTATATCTCTGGTCTGAGACGAGCAAGCATGTCCGAGTTCAGAGTAGTAAAGTCAATAGTTCCCACTCACACCGTAATGGAAGGTGGAGGTTTCAAAGTTCGAAGGCCAGCAGCAATGGGTTCATTGATGAGTCCTTTCTTACTTCTTGACGAAATGGGACCTGTAGATTATGCGCCAGGTGAAGCAGTTGGTGCACCTTGGCATCCTCATCGCGGATTTGAAACTGTAACATACTTGTTATCGGGGGAGATGGAGCACGAAGATAGTCAAGGCTCCAAAGGACTTCTAACTCCCGGAGATGTTCAGTGGATGACTGCTGGAAAAGGAATAATTCACTCCGAAATGCCAACTAAGAAGATGATGGATGAAGGTGGATTGATGCACGGTTTCCAAATTTGGGTAAACCTACCGGCTAAAGATAAGATGATGAATCCTAGATATCAAGATTTAACAGCAGCAGATTCACCAATCGCTGAGAAAGAAGGAGTCTGGGCTAGAGTAGTCGCAGGGGAATGCTTAGGTGTTGAGTCAACTCTAGACACTGTAATTCCAATAACATATGTTCATGTGAAAATGGACAAAGGATCAACACTTGACAAATCTTTAGGCTTAGATCTGAATGGTATGGTTTACGTTTTCAAGGGAGAATTAGATATTGCTGGCAAGTCTGTTTCTGATGGCTCCCTGGCTTTATTGTCAAACGGTACTACTGTTAACTTCAATGCCACTGAGGATTCAGAGTTCCTGATTCTCGCAGGACCTGAAATTGGCGAGCCAATCGCTAGGTATGGCCCGTTCGTAATGAATACAAGGGAAGAGATAATGCAGGCTATTGAAGACTATCAGAACGGCGTTTTAGCTTGATGGATTAATCACCTCCTTTGGGAAGTCCTCATATACGAAAGGTTGGTCGGCGGACTGTTCACCATGAAGCGAGGTTCCAGAGCGTGGAAGAAGACTGGTAATCAGCGATGGAAGTGGCGCAAGAAGAAGCTACGCCGTCGTAAGCGTGCTCGCCGACAGGCTAAGCAATGAAGTTGAACGGTAAACGAACAGGGGAGTATAGTATAACCTGGTAGTATAGCTGGCTCCAGTTGCACGGGAATGATGATAGGTTAAGGTCTGAAGATTGTGATGATCAACTGGAAGACTGACCTGTGAAATCCCGCCACCAGCCGTACACAAAACACTTAGTGGCGGATCAGAAGATACCAGCCGGTCGGGGTTCAAATCCCTGTGCTCCCACCTTTTGCTAATCTCAATCCAATCCTGTGACCAACATATTGATGTTAAGGGACCTCTTGAATTATTGTGGGGAAGCATATGCGTCGCGGTTTTACACTACTCTGTTTGACACTTTTCTTGGCACCATTAACTGGTTCTTTAGGAAATGAAACTGATGTACAATCAGATTGGTCTTCCGTCATTCCAGAAATGACTCCGATAGTATACGATGAAATTGATTGGTGGGAAAGGACCACAATGGATGTTAATCGAAATGGGATTTTTGATTCACTTGAATCCTTGAATGAATCCGTAGGAGTCGGTCTTTCTTACAGTAGAGATGTTACTGATTCCGATGTTGCCTTACTCGAATCGATGGGCTATGAGATTACAGATGTAATCGAGTCGGTAGACGCAGTACTACTTGGAGTAATCAACTCTGAAGATATTTGGCAATTATCTCAAATCGATGGCGTTGTAATGGTTGAAAGATACGGCCAAGTTATTTTATGGGGCGATGTCCAAACTCCAAACATAAAAGCAGAGCCTTCAGATGTTTATCCACATACTGCATGGAATCATAGTACTATGAAAGGTGCAGGGATTAATATCGCTATGGTTGACACAGGAACAGATAACGAACATCCTGGTCTAAAAGATAAGTTTGTAGCAGGATATGATGCGGTGTGTTATCTTCACACCGATCCAACATGTGTCCTTTCTGGAGCAAGAGAAACCGATGGTTCATTCGACCCAGACGATGGAAACCAGCATGGAACAGCCTGTATGGGTATGGCTGCATCTACTGGCTTAGATGCATCTGGTGCCCAGACTGGATACGAAGGAAGTGCACCCAATGCTAGTCTAATCGATGTTAGAATTGGTACTGATGCGGGAGCAGGCCCATTCGAAAACTACCTTCTATCTCAAGAATTTTATGAATCAGCTATGAATGGACTTCAATGGATTATTGACAATAAAGACACAGCATGGCCAGGTGTTGATGAAAGCCTACATGGTATCGACATCATTTCACTCTCTTGGGGAATTACTAGCCACGAAGGCGGAGGGAGTGATGGAGAGGACATGCACTCACGTATCCTTAACGAAGCAACCCTTGCAGGAATTGCAGTAAGTGTGGCCGCTGGAAACGATGGTTCAGGAAATGATGGTCTATCTGGCATGGGTTCTTCTTCTCTATCGATAACTGTTGGAGCCACAGATGACATGAATACAATCGAAAGAGAGGACGATACAATCGCAGGTTATTCTAGCCGTGGTCCTCGTAGAGACAATGGCGATTCTAATCCTATCAATGAGATGAAGCCAGATGTAACTGCATCTGGTTCAGACATTGTGCAAGCAGAAGCTTGTGTGACTTCAGGTTCCTGTAACAACTTCTTAGGAGGCGATGCTTCTCAAAATGGTTACACAGGTAGAGGTTCGGGAACCTCTTACGCTACTCCTGCAGTTACCGGAGTAATCGCTCTGATGATGGAAGTAAATGATGAGATTAATCCATTGGTGATTAGGGAAATATTACGTTCAACCGCTGAAAGAAGAGATACTCTATCTGCGGCAGATGGCGAAGGAGTTGAAGAAGGCCCATGGGCTACTTATCCAGATATTGATCCTCACTGGAACCGTCATTTTGGTTGGGGGATGGTTGATGCCCATGATGCAGTATGGACTGCTCAATATCTCGACATGTCTGGAATTACCACATCTGATATGAATTTGGATTTACAAGTTCATATTGAGGACATATCTTCTGATGGCACAGTGAACACATACACAGGGCAAGCTTGGAGCCGGGGTGCAGTGTTGGATAAAATAGAATATTCAGTCGATGGTGGGGAGACTTGGACCGAAGTAATGTATGAGTCTGTAAACAGTTCTATGACTGCTTATGAGTCATTCCAATTCCAATTTGTCGTAGATACTGATTACCTTCCAGAAGATTACAACATGATTATTGTCAGAGGAGTTGACGAAACAGGTGCTTCCTCAATGATCTCATGGGACTCAGTTCTTGGTGGAGGAAATGTTGAATCATTCGGTAGTGGTGAATCTCTTGGAAGATTACTTTTCATTGGAGTAGTTGGATTCGCAGTATTTATTTTTGGAGCACTTGTTGCTATTAGGCAACAAGCAGAACAGCCACTTCATTATGCTGCAGAGGGTTCGGATTTAGCATTGTTACCACCTGTGGTCGATGATGAACCTTTAGAAGCCACATTACTAGATGATGTATCAGATGGCACCTCATCTTGAAAAGTGAACTCGTAGTCGTCCTGCCATGCGTGGCTTTTCTGATAGAGCGTTGGATATCCAACCTACTGGCGTACGCAAGATGTTTGATATGGCAGGGGATGATGTAATTTCATTTGGTTTGGGTGAACCAGATTTCCAACCACCTGCTATCGCTATTGAAGCAATGTATCAAGCAATGAAAGATGGCCACAATAAGTATACTACTACCGCTGGGTTACCTGCATTGAGGAAAAAAATAGCACAATCTTGGGACAATGTGTGCCCCGGATTAGATGAAAGTAATGTTTGTATGACTATGAGTGGTACAAACGCACTCCTGAATATATTTGCAACAATTGTCAACCCTGGCAAGAATGTTCTGCTACCGGAGCCTTACTTCCCTCTTTACGGCCCTGATGTTGGGCTATGGGGTGGAGAGGCAAGATTCTACGAATGTTTGTTTGAGGATGAGTTTGTTCCTACTGTCGAACACTTGGAAAGTTTGGTTGACGACGACACAGTAGCAATTCTGTATAATTTCCCTTCAAACCCAACGGGTGCAACAATCTCAACCTCACAAAGAGACGAGTTACTTCAGTTTGCGCAAAAACATGACCTTTGGCTTATCACAGATGAAGTCTATGATCGAATCGTCTTTGATGGAGACCATGTATCATTCATGGGTTGCGATGATGAGCGAGTTATTCTTGTCAATTCCTTCTCCAAAACTTTCGCTATGACTGGATGGAGAATCGGATACATTCTTTCCGCAAACCCTGAAGCCATGTCGCAGATGACAAAATTACAGTATTACATTACTGCATGTTCAAATGATGCAATGCAGCATGCAGTACTTGCTGCATTTGAGCAAGCAAATGACTACCCTGATGAGATGTGTATTGAGTTCAAGGCTAGAAGGGACTTGATTGGTTCAAGACTAAACGCTATGCCTGGAGTTCAATGTCACGTTCCAGAGGGCGCATTCTATGTGTTCCCCAAAGTCGATGTTCCAGGTATGACTAGTGAGCAAATAGCGCTAGAACTTCTGAAAGGAGGAGTATTGTGCTCTCCTGGAAGTGCTTTTGGACCCTCTGGTGAAGGGCATCTTCGGTTTGCCTATACTATCTCAAGAGAAGATATTTCACTTGGAATGGACAAAACTGAAGCTGTACTGAAAGGTTTACGTGGCGAGTGAAATGTGGGCGGAGTTCATTGAATTTTTAATCGGTGCTGTAACAGCACATATGATTACTAGAGTGCCATTTTTGACGTTCCCTCGTCTGAAGACTTGGAATGAGCAATTCCCTCCTCATCCAGAAGCCGTTTACGTTGATGCCCACTTAATTCAAAGAGTAATGCACATGCGGTTTTTCCATTGGTTATCAATCGTTTTTGCATTAATCCCTCTCGTATTTGGTTGGTTCAGTATGTCATACGGGTCAGCAGCAATAGGATTTGGGATGTGGTCTGTTTCAGGATGGTTAATTCTATCTCGATTGACTGGATTTTTGGCAGGTGAAGAAGCGAACTGGACAAAACAGTTAGCAATGAATCTACAATTGGTCAGAAATAGAGCCGATTCGGATGAGTCCTGCTGTAACCTTCCTTATCCAGTATGGCAAGTGACTGCAGTTAGATGTACTAATTGTGGTTCCAATCTTCTGAATAAACCTAGGCCTGATCTAGGTCGTCCACGAAGTGATGGTTGGATTATGGGGTTCGTACGCCTCATGATTACTGATGGCCGGCCTATTGTGGCTAGCGAAGAGGAATAATCAGTCAAACATAGAGCCAAAGCCTTCGAATTCAGAAGGCTCATCTTCGACGCCTCCAGTTTCTATATTTTGAGGTGCTTCTGTGATAATATTGTTTTTATCTACGAAGGAGAAGGCATCCTCTGTAGTTGAAACTGCATCCATGCTACTACTCATGGCCTGAGGCGCAGAGTTCGCAGCAGCAATTGCGGTTGTACCCGCACTATGCGTTTTTGCTGCTATACCTGATGCAGCAGTAGCTGCAAGCCCAATTCCTACTCCAACAGCAGCGCCAGCAACGGCTCCAATTACTCGGCCAGTTGCGACTAATGCTCCTCCGTCTCCTTCTTGTTCTGGGGATTTGATTTCAACTTCGTCACCAATTCGCATCCATTCTGGCGGAGTCCCTGAGCCTCCACCCAGGCATGCCAGAGTGGTAAATGCCGCTAATGGCATTACTGCTAGCGCTGTTAACAGATCGAGGAAAGAGGTTTCGGGAACACTTCCTATTCTGAGTAAGTCTTCCATGAAGGACTGTTCTAATTGTAAGTTGCTGGATAAGTCAGCCCCAATCCAGGAGAGTACTATCACACTCGCAAGTCGGCCCATTAGCCACAGTACAAGTACCGGTGCTAACCATGACAATTTAGTCATTGAAATTAGCCAACGTCTTGTGAATGCTGCAATAGTTATGTGCTTGCGAGCGAATTTTGGAAATACTCTCATGACCATTATGAGAACAATCAGGTAGCAGGCCATAGCAACCTCTAATCTTCTATTTGCTTGAACCCATTCTTCGGGTATAAATATTACAAAACCGAGAGGTATTATGACCAACATCAACTGGAAAGGTATTGCAAGTAAGACTAGTCCTCCATGAGTTGAAAGTAATGAGTGCTTCTTGGTTATTCTGTCGTTAACCATGACTGTTAATTTGGCATGAGGAGATCTTGCATGGTTTCTTCTTGAATTACGAAGACTTGCAGCATCTCTTTTCGCTCTTGTCAGGCCAAATGCCGCTTTCCAACCACCCTTCTCAACTACTGAAATCGGCGTAAATCCGCCAAACAATAGTGCTAGCAAGAGGGCTAGCATTCCATAAGCGAGAGAAGCGGCAATTATCCAAGGAATCATCTCTGATTGAAATGACATTGTGAAGTTTTCAGAAGCGAGTTCGAAGTTTATCAGATATGTGATTGAAAACGCAGCCATTGGAGTAAGAAATATCTGGCAGAAAACCAGCCCTGTGAGCCAGATGCGAGCGGCCATCGGCCCTTTGTTCGAGTACTCACCCACGGTACAGCGCGAATCTTTACTTTCTCAAAGGTTGCCCTTCATGTCGACCCTTTGAAGGCGATTAAAAGGGTTCTTTGAATCTACCATACCTTCTGTCCCCTACGGGGACATGAGACGGGGACATTCATATGCCACACTATAGTCGCATGGATGTTGATGCACATGCGCAAGTCGATACCATTCCTATTGGTGACCATTCTTCTCATGCAATCCGTTTTGCTATTATCCACATCTAATGTGGAAGCAACCTCCGGTAGGGGTGGCTCTTCTGATGACTTTTCAGTTGCAGAAATCATGGTTAATTCTTCAGAGGCCAACCATTGGGTGCAACCTGATGGCAGCGTAGTAGTCTATGTTGCAAAAGGTGACATTGTCGACATCTCGGTCGAAGTAAAGCGTGGAGGTGGAGCTCTAACTGGTTCCAGTTCGACGGTTTTTGTTGACATGGTTCATCCAATTGGATTCATAATGAATTCAACTTCTTGGGAAACAGTTCCTATGCTCGGTGGACAATCGCACATCGATTCCTTCACATACACCGCAAGTGTTGCTCATTCCTCTCTGGATGTTTCAACCAATGAATTGTCTGGTGGAATAATCATTCGAGCAACAGTTTTCAACTCTGCAGATGATAGAAATGAAAACGATGTTATGGAAAAATCACTTCCTGTTGCATTAGCTCAAGATGACATGGATGCAGAAGGAGATCCTCGTGACCAAGCTCTTCCTGCCGCATCAAAGTCTACATTTTATGGTGGCGAATATCCAATCGATGGTAGTGATGCTAACGGTATTGGAATCTGGCAAGAAGATGGTTCTACTTCAGCAGTAGGGTCTGCCAACTGGCGTCATTCAAACTCCGGTTCAGATTACCCATCAGCATCTCGTAGCCGCCTAGTATTCGCTTTCCGTGGCGCAGACAGTAATTGTGGATATGGAGCATCATTGGATGGGGGTCTTTCTCAACAATACATCCAGTGGATGTGCAAAGTGCAACTCAACTCTGCAGGTTTAGTCTCGGCTCAAATGCACGTTCAAACCTGGGGGCAGATGGGTGCTGGAGACATGGTCGCTCTGGAATTGTGGAGAGGAAACGGTGCTCCTGAAAGCACGATCTATCACAACTTTGTCGAAGATATCCCAAGCACTACTCCCGGTTCTTGGAGTAGCATCTCTTGGGATCCAACAGATCAGTTAGGAGGCCATTCATGGTCTTACGGAATATTGTTCCAGTCAGATGGCTCAGGTGCTTCAAGTGGAATGCATGTTGATGACTTCGTGATGTTTGGTATCGAAAAGGTAAGCGAATTTACTTTGGATGTAGAATGTGATGACCCAACAGGTGGTTATACAACACCACCTAACACAATCATTCCAATGTTTTGTACTATCACAAACAACGGTTACATGGGCGCACAGGTGCGTCTACAATCAAATGTTTCAAACACAACTTGGATGAACCCTAGCCTTCCAATGATTAGAATTGACAGTGACAATCCAACACAGCACGGAACCAACGTTGTTCTACCTGTCATTCCTGGAGGCAATACTTCTGAAATGTGGATTAACCTATCAATACCAGCAGGTGCAGATGTTCAACAGCAAGTTTGGCAAGTCTGGTGGGAAGATGCTGGTGGTACTCAATTAGGAGAATTAGGAAGAGTAACTTCTGATATTGCAATTACTGAGCAATATGGTGTGCATCTATCATCAACAGCTCCACTACTCGCAGCATCATTACTCCCTGGAGAAACCACTGACATTCCATTCAAATTACAGAATGCTGGAAACAGGGAAGCAGGATACACCATCACATCGAATTTCCAAAATACGGAATGGGTCTCGTTCGTAACAGACTTGAATCATAGTATTGTCCAGATGCCTATGCCTCTAGACAAAGGCGAGGAAGTTCAATTACTTCTGAATGTAACAGCACCTTATGATGAACTACCTGGTGATGTTCCATTCTCTCTTAGAGCAGTTTGCCCTTCATGCGGCCAGTCTTTATTCGGTAATGATGTGATTTCAAAGAAGATTGAAGTTCCAGTTCTTAGAGAATTTACAATGAGCGCTGAGGAGTTAGAGATCGAGGCAGCAGCGAATGGCAACTCTCGAGTCGTCTACATAGACATATTGAATCTAGGTAATGATGATGAGGCATATTCTCTAAACCTTGTACAATCAAATTGGAGACTAGAAGCATATCTTTCAGCAGACGAAACTCCAATTCTCGATGCATGGGATGGAGAGACTAGCATTGCTCTAAATCTTCCTATGCCTGTTGGTTTGTCACCTGGGCTCTACACGGCCCGTGTCACCGCTACAAGTTTGGATGATCCAACAGTTATGGAGCAGATAACAATCAATGTCGATGTTACAGACACCGCAGCAGTTTCTGTGTCAGATGAAGACGCCGACCAATCATACATACCTGGTGACGACTCACAGTCAATGCGCTTGGAAGTTACGAACGACGGGAATAAGCCTGATCGTTTTACTATGTCATTGGATGTCCCTGAAGGAATGAATGCTGAATTCGAACAACTAATCGAAGGGGATATCACTCCACAGTTAGAGCCTGGTGCCTCATACAACGTTACAGTAACTTTCACTTTCGATGATGACACCAATGGCCAATTAATTCTGAAGGTCATCGCAACCAGTGTAAATGATGACACAGTTTCCTCTGATGGTAAGTGTACATACAGAGTAGGTTCACAGAATTGGCTTCGTATCATTTCAACCGAATCTACAATTATTGATGAAGAAGGTCGTTATGAGGTAGTAGTACGTGTTCGAAATCAGTATACTGAAGGCCAATCTGTATCCATGTCAATGGACCAACAAGGAACTAATCGTTGGTACAGTGCTGGAGTTAAATCCACTGACCGTGATTTCTGGCTTGAAGTTGAAGGTGAGAGAGAGGTCACCATTGTATTCGAGGTTCAGAGTTCAACTCTAGAGACCCTTGATGATGATTTCATCGAAACAAATGTCAAGATATGGGCGATTTCTAATTCTGTTGAAGACGCAGCCTCACTGGAACTATCTGTCACTCTAAAGAGCACATCTGGAAGCAGCAGTGATTCAGCATCATCTGGTTCAGACTCATGGGATTGGGTTGGAATTGGAATATGGGTAGTCGGAGGTGCTCTAATTATTACTTTACTTGGAGTATTACTAATTGTAATCAATGGCGAAGAGGAAGAAGAACAAGATTGGAACGATGATGGGTATGAAGACAACCTTTCTGCGACATACGGCGCAGTCGCATCGGCTCCATCAATTGGCTCCATGGAAAAATCAGTCCCAGAGATAGCTCCTCCTCCACAAATTGCTCAAACACCGGAGGTTCAAACTGGACCTCCTGTGCCCGCAGCAGGCCTTCCAGAGGGCTGGACGATGGAGCAATGGGGTCACTATGGTCAGCAATGGCTTGACAACCAAATGTGAAACTGATTCGACGATGGGTTGAAGTCATACCCCTCGTGCCGATGAACTGCAGAGGTATTGTATATGTACGGAAATGGACAAGCACCGATATTCATTCTAAAAGATGGAGTTCAAAGAACTCGTGGCCGTAGTGCTCAATCAAACAACATCGCAGCAGCCAAGGCTGTAGCAGATGCTGTTCGTAGCACTCTTGGACCAAAAGGCATGGACAAAATGTTAGTTGACAGCATGGGTGATGTAGTTATCACAAACGACGGTGCTACGATTCTGAAAGAAATGGACATCGAACATCCTGCTGCTAAGATGATTATCGAAGTAGCTAAAACCCAGGAACAGCATTGCTATGATGGCACTACATCAGCGGTCGTTCTTTCTGGTGAACTATTGAAAAGGTCGGAAGATCTTATCGATCAGAATGTACATCCTACTGTCATCTGTGAAGGGTTCAGACTTGCTGCGGAAAAAGCAGTTGGTTGCCTTGAATCTCACGGTATTTCAACCAAGAATGATGATGCTGTGCTAATGGAAGTTGCCAAAACTTCTCTTACTGGTAAATCTGCAGGTGCTGTTAAGTCATTCTTAGCAGACATTTGTGTTAGAGCAGTCAATTCAGTTGGTACCATCGAAGATGGAGAAAGAATGGTTGATTTGTCAGATATCAAAGTTGAGAAGCGCCAGGGTGGTTCAATCAAGGACAGCTCTTTAGTTGATGGAATTATTCTCGATAAGGAGAGAGTTCATGCAGGTATGCCACGCTCAATTTCAGGTGCTAAGATTGCATTGATTAACAGCGCAATTGAAGTCAAGAAGACAGAGGTTGATGCGAAAATCCAGATTACAGACCCTTCAATGCTAGCATCTTTCCTAGAAGAAGAGGAGAATTACATTAGAGGATTGGTAGAAAAGATCATCGCAAGTGGTGCAAATGCTATCGTGTGTCAGAAAGGAATTGATGACCTCGCTCAACACTACATGTCCAAAGCAGGAATATTCGCAATACGACGTGCCAAGAAGAGTGACATGGAAGCACTTTCAAAAGCCACAGGCGGTCGTGTTGTAACCAACATTGACGACTTGACTCATGAAGACCTTGGCGCAGCAGCCAAAGTCGAAGAGCGTAAGATTGGTGAGTCGGATATGACCTTCATTACAGGATGCCCTGAAGCAAAGTCCGTATCTGTTCTACTTCGTGGTGGAACTGAACACGTTGTTGATGAAATCCGTAGAGCATTTGACGATGCGGTTGGAGTAGTTTCTGTAGCATGGGAAGATGGCGCTGTTCTTACTGGTGGCGGAAGTGTGCTTGCAGCACTATCGCGTGACTTACGTGCTTACGCTGAATCTATTGGCGGACGCGAACAAATGGCAATCGAAGCATTCGCTAGTGCACTAGAAATTATTCCTAGAACTCTTGCAGAAAATGCAGGTTTAGATCCGGTTACAACAATCATCGAATTGAGGAAGTCTCACGCAGATGGTAAAGTACACTCTGGAATCAATGTTGAAGAGGGTGGAGTGATGGACATGTTTGAGGCTAATGTTTTAGAGCCTCAGAGAGTTGTCGAACAGGCGATTCAGTCTGCAACAGAAACAGCGATTATGATTCTACGTATCGATGATGTCATATCTTCAAAGGGAGTATCTGGCGGCGATATGATGGGTGGAATGGACGACTTCCACATGTGATGTCGGCTCAATTAATTTTGACAGTATAGACCTCTCCCTTTAGGGAGAGGCAAGGAACCTTCAAAGACTACGCCCTAGTGGAATGTATTGCTCAGTGTGAGCATAAGGTGAACTCATGCCAACCGTCGCTAAGGTCTGGATCGAGGAAGATTGCATCACTTGTGATGCATGTCAGGATATTTTGCCAGAAGTTTTTGAGGTAACTGACGATACAAGTTACATCAAAGCGGATGTTCGTGAAGATGGTTCATTCGATCGCAACATCGGATTTTCTTCGATTAAAAACGAGTTCCGCGCAGAATATTCTGAATTGATTGAAGAAGCAGCAGATGCTTGTCCGGTTGAGATTATCAAATTCGAGTACGAAGGCGGAGTTGCAGAAGCAGTTGCTGAAGAAGTTGCACCTGCCGCTGAAGTTGCAGCAGTTCCTGTAGCAGTCGCTGATGTTGGTTCTGATGCGGGCGTTCTAGCCGGTGTTCTTTCAGGAGACCGTAGCCTAGCAATATTCTTCGGTTCACAAACCGGAAATGCAGCAGGTCTGGCTGAGAAAACGGCTAAGCTTGCAGTTGCTTATGGTTTGGAACCAACTGTAATCGACATGGATGCTTACGACCAGTCAAAATTTGCATCACACAAGAGAATCCTCATAATCACCTCCACCTGGGGAGAAGGCGAGATGCCAGATAATGCTGAAGAACTTTGGAACGCTACAAGTGCATCCAATCCTTCCCTATCTGGCGTTCACTATTCGGTTTGCGCAATCGGTGACTCATCTTACGATGAATTCTGTAAAGCAGGAGAGGATTGGGATGAGAAGTTTGCAGCACTCGGTGCAACTAGAATAGTTGCAATGAAAATGTGCGATGTTGATTTCGATGAGCCTTGGAGCCAGTGGGTAGCAGAAGTTCTTCCTAGAATCGCTTGTGTCGATTCAACTGGAGTGTTCCATGAAGATCTGGTTGAAGCAATGACTGCTTATGGAGCAGGCGATGAAGATGATGGTGCGGATGAAGGAGACTTCAGTCCTCCAAGTATTCTCCATGCTCCAATCTCACTGACTATGCGCATATTCAGATACGACCCAATTATGGCTCAATCGGGATACGATACTATTGCAGTGGCATTGCCAGGGCATGCGACTATTGAAGATGCATTAGTTGCAGTAAAGAGAGAGGCAGATGGCTCTCTAACTTTCCGCAGTGGTAATATTGCTGGAATGAACCCTCTTACTGGAGTTAAAGCAAATGGTAGAATCGTACCTGCTGACACAACAAGGATTTGCGATTTGGTAGGCAATGGTAGTACACTAACAGTTGAACCAGTCCCTGGATATGAAGTTCTAAAGGATTTGATGGTTTCTTACGACCGCTATGACATAGCACGTGTAGATTCAAAGCCATGGTTAGAAGCTGATCCTCGTCAGGGTGAAAGACTAGCAAGCGGCGCTCCAATGGGAGTTATGAACTCTGCAGATGCAACTTCACTTCATGCTTTAGCGGATGTTGGCTCACTCCAATTGATCAATGCAATGTCAGACACCTATGATGTTGACAACGTATATTCTGGTCCAGGAATTGCTTTGCAAAGATGGGTCAGAAGCCAAGACCCTCGCTCAGGAGATTCTCACGTCAAGAAGATGTTTGGCTTAATGCAAGGGAAAGGTGGAGTTTGGGATGAAGCAGATATTTCATCTATCAACAGGCATGGAATTGATGGTTCACAGGCTGCAGATTCCCTCTATGCAGCAAGAGCAAGACTGCTTGCAGAATTCAAGTTCTCAGGTAAGAGTGGTAGATTGGTCAAGGCCTACTCACGTTCTGTAAAGATGTCCGGGAATGTGAATGAAACGACACTATATCGCTCGGTTCTAGGACCTCTAGGTCTTGGTTCCAACATAATGAATGGTGTTTCGTTAAGGATGATGCTAGGATTTACTAGAAACGGCGGTCCTCTAATGAGAGGTTTCCAAGGAATGCTTGTTCCTCCTGCAGGAATTGGTAAAATTCCTAACATGTTCAATGGCAAAGTTGCTAACCATCACCAAGTTGTTGCAATCTTCAACGAACTTGATCGGAGATTCTGAGGTGAAACTATGGTAAAATATTCTTATTATCCCGGAAATGTAGCCCGCCAATCTTCCAGAGAAGTAGAGGATACAATCCAGCCATTGTGCAACAGTCTTGGGATTGAACTGATTGAGATAGTTGGTTACAACGGTGATGGTGGAAACATAATCAAGCAAGGCAACAAGGAACTACAACTAGCACTAAACGCAAGAAACCTTGCACTGGCTGAGATGAATGGGCATGAAATTATCACAGCATGCGCTTCAGCTCAAGGTATCCTTCACGATTCACTTGAGACATTCCAGAATGACCCAATCGCTCTTGCAAATGCAAATCGTGTATTGGAGAGAACTACTGGAATGACTCTTGATTCCTCTGAAATCTCTACAAATCACTTGCTTCATGTATTAGTTGATGAGATTGGACTGGATAAAGTAGAAGCAGCAGTTGTAAATCCATTGGATCTAGATATCGCATGCTACTACGGACCTCACATGCAAATGAAAGGCGCATGCGGAGGCGATGATCCATGGAACCCAGATTACATGGAGAGGCTAATCACTGCTTTAGGAGGCCGACCTGTCGAATACAAGAGTAAGACCTCTAGTGTAGGCAATCCTTCGCTTCTATCTCTTGGTGATTCAGTAATGAAAATGACTGCTAGAGTTCTAAATGATGCTAAGAAAGCAGGGGCTCAAATTCTTGTAAGTGCTTGTACACAGTCCCATTCAAACCTTGATTCGTACCAAGGGAAGGCAGGACGTGTTGCTAACAAAGACACAAACATCCCAGTGGTAAACTTCACCGAGATTGTTGCCTTTGCACTGGGCCACTTTACTGATAGGTTTGCACAACTCAAGACTCGTGCAATGATGATTGGTTCATGATTAACCGTGAAGGAATTTGAACAGGTCTTTAGCCTGAATCGAAGACACTCCATCTATCTGAGTCAGTTCGTGCTCACTCATGGCACATAATCCCATTATGTCCTTGGATGCTTGCATAATTCTTTCAGCGGTTTTGGGTCCAATTCCCGGTAATTCACCGAGTATTCTAGTGCGTTGTTTCAGAACTTCTTGGTCCCATTTCTTGGACAAAACCCCGTGCTCTATATCACCATTAATTATTGACATGATCTCGGAAGATGCGGCTTTAATTGCAGACTTTTCTGCGTCTTTTGGGCTTCTTCGGGAATGAGTCATTAGTAAATCCAGAACTCTTGCCTCTCTTTTAGCAGCAATGGAAACAAATCTTGCAGTTTGTTCAGGCGAACCAGTCATTATTACTGGCAATCCCAAATCTAATGTTATCCAGGCCATTGCTCCATGGATCGCATTAGGATGGACCCTTTGAGTTTCATTTGATTCAACAATCAATAATGGTCTGGGTGCTGCACTATGTAACCTTCTAGCTTGATGGATTAGTCTTCCATCAATCAATGAATCTACTAAGTCTCTAGCGCTTTTTCTTTCAATCAATATCCGATCTGAAATTCTAATGTCGCCTATAGTCAGGTTTTCCAGGCTTATTTGGTGACCGTGAAGTTTGAGCATCGCTGGTAATGTTGAATTCGCTTCTCTGTGATCTATTGTAATCAGAGTTTCAGAATCTCTTTCAACGCTCAGTGAATTAACTTCAGTCTGAGCAGCAGCTGCGACTTTAGCCTCATTTTCTCTGGTGTGTGTTTCAGTTCCATCCAATACTGGTTTCCACCAATCAACAGGTTTAGTTTCTTCATTCGTGGAAGCAAAATCTGCTAAAGAGCGTTGATTTCTTGGTCGATTCAGAGGTTGTTCAGTCTGTATTTCAACTTTCTTTTTCGCTTTTGGTTTATCTTGAATAGTTTCTTTTTTGCGGTAAAGTCTCTTTTCTTCAGATTCAATGAAGTCTTCAGCATTACTTCCATCAATTGTGAATGATGCTAAGACATCAGAATTAGGGGGTGACCTTCTTGGTAACCTAGATTGCTTCTGTAGTGAATCTAGAGTTCTGTACATCATTTGTTCACGACGCAATGATGCCTGTTGGACATACTCATCTCTAGTTCCCTTCGCCAATAATATGTGAACATCACCATCTTTCTGTCTTGCAGTTCTTCCACGTCTTTGGATGGCTCTAATGGCACTCGGGACCGGCTCGTACAGAATCACACTATCTGCTGCTGGAACATCTAACCCTTCTTCACCTACGCTTGTAGCTACAAGTACATTGATTTCTCCATCTCGAAATCTGTTCAGTTGAGCAATCTGCTCTTTTTGTTTCATTCCCAATTGACTTCCTTTAGTGGTTTGTCCAACAAATCTACCAGGTTTGATACCTGACTCCGAATCCAGAATCTGCAGTAGATTATCAACAGTATCTCTATACTCTGTGAAAATAATCACTTTGCCACCATTCTCTAATCCTTTGTTTACTAAATCTAGTACTAAGTGTGGTTTAGGATGAAGTTCTTCGCTATCTCTGTGTTCTCTGAGAAGGTCGGCAACAGGGGATAATGATAGAAATCTCTTGGTCTTGCGGTCTTTCTCCATTTTAGCCCTTTCAAGATATTTTATTGCACACTTGAGGCCTTGAGTGTCTAGCAAATCTAGCAGACGGTGTAATCTTCGAATATCACCGATTCTTTTGGCAGCATCATATCCTCTAGCATCTCCACGCCCAATAGCGGCACTAGCTCTTCTATGTGCCTCTTCGATAGCAGCAGTCGTGATTCTACCTGCCTTGACAAGAAAACCTCCTCTAGTTAGAAACTCTGCTTCTTCAGCCTCAAGAATTCTTAATGGGCGAATAATCTCTAACAATTTATCAGGTAAATTCAATTCATGTTTTTCAATTTCCATCGATGTGATGTACGGTTGAACTAAATCATCTTCTCTTTTTGTGACATGTAATCTTTCAATTCCTAGTCGCTGAATCACTTCCAATACTTTCGCTGCTTTCACACCGGGGGACGCAGTCGCAGCCAAAACTAGGGCTTTCGATGATGATTCAAGATACATATCGCCTAACTGTGCCATTGAATCAGACCCTGTTGCGTGATGTGCCTCATCTACGATTAGTAAGTCAATCTCAGAAAGTAATATTCTTCCATTCCTCGCATCGTTTCTAATTACATGGGGGGTAGCCATAACTATCTTGGCATCTTTCCAAATTACTTCTCTTTTGGCAGGGCGGTCTTGACCAGTAAGGGTAACGATAAGTTCATCATCGCAATTCACGAACTCTCTTGCCATCTTGGCTTGCTGGGCTACAAGTCCTGTGGTTGGGGCTACTAAGACGATCTTACCAGGTCCGTCCAAAGCCTCGGCCATAGCCATCCATTGAACAGCAGTTTTTCCCAAACCAGTCGGCATAACAAGTAGTGTGGAGCCTGAGATGGCTTGTTTTGCTGCCGCTAATTGGTACGCCCTAGCTTCAACACCATCGCAGAGACGAGGGTGGGTTAGCACAGGGGTCATAAGCAAGAGTGTGCGTCGGTGGCTCAAGAGGATTTGCATGGGTGGTGCTTCAATTTCAGTTCGAACCACAATGCTTGAAGACTGTCAATTACCATCAGTGTCCAGCGGCCCTATACAGCGTTCTTAACCGAACCACTCATATAGGGGAGGTAAGTCGGGAGACTGCTCAGAAGGTGAGCAGCCAGACACAGTGGGCAATGCACAGCACCCCATCACTCCCCGTCCCAATCGTGGACTGAGAGCCAGTGTCACGGCGGTTCCCCAACCGGAAGAGCCTCTGTACGCCCCTTATCGGGGGGCCAATGCGGAGTATCGGAAACATAGGAGGCCGAAAAAATGGCAAAGAGAAGTCACCCAAGACGTGGTAGTATGGCGTTTAGCCCGCGTAAGCGGTCAGCACGCCATTTTGGACACGTCAAGTCGTGGCCAGAAACCGATGCGAGCGAGGTCCGTGTACAGGGATTCGCCGGCTGGAAGGCTGGCATGACCCACATCATGGCTCGTGATCTAAACCCTAGATCGAACAGTGCGGGACAGGAAATCAGAATTCCTGTAACCGTTGTCGAGGTACCTAAGATGAGAGTACTCGGTGTTCGAGGATACAAAATGACTCCTTACGGCAAGCAAGCCGCTGGTGAAGCATGGGTAGATTCAGAACAAATTTCAGAAGCGTTCCCACAACTAGTAGAACGCCGCCTTCACAAGAATGCTCTAAAATCACACGAGACTGAAAAGCACCTTGAAGCGCTTGGTAAAGCAGACCTTGTTGAAGTTAGAATCATCGCTGCAACTCAGCCGCATTCAATTACAGGAACTCCTTCCAAGACTCCAGAAGTTATGGAACTCGGACTAGTTGGTGGCGATTCTGCTGCTAAGTTAGAATGGGCAAAGGAGAACATCGGTCAAGAATTATCAATTGGTGATGTATTCACTGAAGGCGTCTTCGTAGATGCTGTCGGAGTTACCAAGGGATATGGATGGCAAGGTGTAATCAAGAGATTCGGTGGTAAGCTGCAATCTCACAAGAACTCCAAGAAACGCCGACAACACGGTAACATGGGTGACTTCGGTACAGGGTATGTACGTAAGACAATCCGTCAAGGTGGTCAAACAGGTTACCACCAGCGTACTGAATACAACAAGAGAATTCTTTCAATCGCTTCTGCAGAAGACAAGGCAATCACTCCAGCTGGAGGATTCCTGCGCTATGGAGAAGTCAACTCCGAATACGTACTAGTAAAGGGAAGCCTACCTGGCCCTGCAAAGCGCTTGGTTAGATTCCGTGACGCTACTCGTGGATCTGACAAGACCGAACATCCGTTCGAGATAACTTATGTTAGCACAGCTAGCAAGCAGGGGGTCTGAAGATGAAGGTATCAGTACACAACATCATCAACAAGGTCGAGCAAGACGAACTCGATGCTGGACGCCTTCAGGAAGTCTACGAAATAGATGTGGAGATGGGCAAGAAGGTATCGCTACCTGAGTCTTTCAGCACTTCAATTCGTACAGATTTAGTCAAGTTGGCAGTAGCAAGCGCTCGTGCTAACCGCAGGCAGGCGTACGGTTCCAACGCACATGTTGGAAAGCGTAAGCCTATGGCCGGTATGAAGCACTCCGTCGAATGGTGGGGTAAGGGTCGTGGTGTCTCCAGAATTATGAGAAGCACCGGTCAGCGCCGTGGTGCACAAAATCCGCACACTCTAGGTGGTCGCCGTGCTCACGGACCAAAGGTCGAGAAAGACTGGTCTCGTAAGTTGAACCGTAACGAAAGAAGACTAGCTCGTAACTCTGCACTTGCTGCAACTACCGATATAGAAATGGTATCCAATCGTGGACACCGCTTCGCAGATGAAATCTCAACTCTACCAATCATTCTTGGTGACTATTCCGAAAACGGTAAGAAAATTGACATTGAAGCATTCAACCTATCTGGTGGAACTCGCAAGGTCAGTGCAATCTTCGAGGCTCTTGGCCTTGGAGACGATCTTCGCCGTGCAAGCAATGGTCGAAAGATTAGAGCAGGTAAAGCAACAATGCGTGGACGTGTCCACAAGACGCCTAAGAGTGTCTTACTAGTTGTTGCTAACAAGGACGGCCTTGCTAAGGCTGCCCGCAATCTCCCAGGCGTCGACGTAGTCGCCGCTAAGGACCTATCAGCCGAGCATCTCGCCCCTGGTGGCGACCTTGGCCGTCTAACTGTCTTTACTAAGGCAGCAGTGGAGGCACTGAACTGAGGAGGTGTGATGAATGGTAAATCCGTATGACATAATCAAGATGCCTTGGATCACTGAAAAGGCTATGGAAGCAAGAACTGGAGGCAATCGCCTTGAGTTCATCGTCCGCCGCAGTGCAACTAAGTCCGAAATCGCAGCAGCAGTTGAGAAATTATTCGATGCTGAAGTTGCTAAAGTCAATGTCCGTAATACCAAGAACGGAAAGGTAGCTAGCGTTAGATTAGCAGATGGCTACCATGCAGATGAGGCTGCAATGCGACTTGGCGCATTCTGATGAGGTGATATCATGGGTAAGCGTACACGTTCACAACGAAAGGGAAGCTCACCGCGCTACCGCGTGGCGAGCCACAGGTTCCCAGGTTCAAACACAATGCCACGCGTAAAGGATGTAGTTGGAGAAGTCACAGAACTTATCCACAGTCCGGTGCACACAGCACCTCTGGCACGTTTGAAACTACCAGACGGTCAGACAAACCTCGTCGTTGCAACAGAAGGAATCTCAATCGGTTCATCAGTTGCAATAGGCGACAATGTCGCACTAAGGCCTGGTAACATCACTTCAATCGCAAATATTCCAGAAGGAACAGCGATTAACAATCTAGAACTTCGTCCAGGTGACGGAGGAAAGGTTGCAAGAACAGCAGGTAACTCTGCAAGTATTGAAGCACACCTTGACAATGGAAAGGTACGTGTTAGACTACCATCTGGCGTCTCAAAGGATATGCCTAGTTTGTGTAGAGCAACAATAGGTGTTCTTGCTGGCCACGGCCGTGGTGAAATGCCTCTGCGAACTGCAGGTGCTGCTCACTACAAGGCTAAGGCTCGTGGTAAGTTGTATCCTCACGTAAGTGGAGTTGCAATGAACCCAGTAGATCACCCGCACGGTGGAGGAAACCACCAAGCGGTTCACGGTCCAAACTCCGTCGCTCGTGGCACTCCTCCGGGTGCTAAGGTCGGTAACATAGCTCCAAGCCGCACAGGAAGAGGCCGCGGCAAGAAGGTCTGAGGTGAATTATTATGGCAAAGAAAAAGAAGTCCTTTATGACCCCTAAAGCGAGCAGAAGAAAGGCTCGTAAGAAGCGCACTACTGTAACAGGTCGTAAGAAGAAAGAATTCACATACCGTGGTTTCCAAGTTGAAGAACTCAAGACTATGCCACTATGGCCGTCTGAAGAGGACCCATCCGCACCATCTGTAATCACACTGCTAACTAGCCGTGCACGCAGATCTATTGCTCGTGGACTATCTTCTGAAAATGAGCACTTCATTAACCGTATGCGCCGCTCAACCGGCCGTACAGTACGCACGCACCGCCGTGACGTCCCAATCCTGCCTGAATTCGTCGGCAAGAGAATCGCTGTTCACAACGGACAGAACTTCGTCGAAATAGAAGTCAAGCCAGAGATGATAGGTCACTATCTAGGAGAGTTCGCTCTAACACGAAAGAATGTAACACATTCTGGACCTGGTGTTGGTGCGACTCGCTCTTCTACGCACGTGGCATTGAAGTGAGGTGATTATTATGGGTTGGAAGAAATCAGAAATGGACCGCAGATCCAAGCGTAAGGAACTTCCTCAGAAGGGCTACACACAGCTCCTTCAGGGAAGCCGCCTAGCAACTGCTCGTGCAGTTAACGCAGATGTTCACGTAAAGCACCTCTTCGAGATTGCACGTGCCATCAAGCACCGTACAGCAGGGGATGCTATCACTTTCCTAAACAACGTACTGAAGATTGACAGTGACAGGCCTGATATTCGTAAGAAGGCTGTTGCAGTTCCATTCCGTCTAGGTTCTGGAAACAAGAAGCGCAAGCGATCTGGACCTTCAATGGTTGGACACCGCAAAGGTGGAATCGGTCCTGGACGCTATCCAGTTAAGGCTAGCCGAATAATGATCAAGCTGTTGGAAAGTTGCATGGAAAATGCACGCCATCAATATGAGGACATCGATCCTGAAGAGATGGTAATTACCCACTGTGCTGCGCACCGTGGCCAGATTAAGAGAGGATGGACTCCACGTGCTCGTGGACGTGCATCTCCTAAGAACCACTACCGAGTAAATCTCGAATTATTCCTAGAAGACTTCAGCGGTGCTGAGGACGAGTTGGAGGACGACTTCTGAGGTGAATTATCATGAGTAACAATAAGAGTACACTAAGGCAAATCATCGACCGTAACGTCGAGCGCCACCTAGTAAAAGAGTTCTTGATGAACAACACCAAGAAAGCCGGATTCGGTGGATTAGATATCCGTAGAACACCTACTGGTACTGAAGTAACAGTCAAGGCAGAACGCCCAGGTATGGTTATCGGCCGCAAAGGTAAGATTATCAACGAACTTCAGAAGCAATTGGATGAGAGATTTGGTCTAGAGAATCCTCGTCTGAAAGTAGACGAAGTCGAAGATGCAGCACTAAATGCACAAGTTATGGCAGAAAAGATCGCAAGCGCAATGGAGCGTGGATGGTACTACCGCCGTGCAGGCCACTCCGCTGCCCTGAATATCATGGAAGCAGGAGCACGTGGTGTAATTATCACTCTTGCAGGTAAACTAACTGGAAGTCGAAACAGGACACAGAAGTTCGTTCTTGGACACGTCAAGTACTGTGGCGAAACAGCTCTACAACACATGGATGTTGGATATTCAGTTTGTATCAAGAAACTAGGTACAATCGGTGTAACAGTAGCAATCATGCGCAAAGGAACCAAACTACCTCACGAAATCACAATTTACTCTGAAGAGCAATTGAGAATGAATGCAGAAGCATCAGAAGATGCTCCAAAAGCAGAGGAGGGTTCTGAGTGACACACGTTTCTAACCGAGAAATCGCATCAATGAGTTCTGATGCTTTAGTCGATAGGCTTGCTGAGTTACAAGAAGAACTTCTTCAACTTCGTGCAGAGCAATCACTTGGTGGTACCCCGTCTAACATGGGCGCTTTCAAGGCCTGCCGCCGCTCAATAGCGCGCATCAGGACAAAGATGGCAGAGTGAAATAATCAAATTAAAAGAGAACGGAGGTGAATGAGAATGGCTGCAATCTGTAACGTATGTGGACTCCCAGATGAATTATGCATCTGCCAAGAGATCGCTAAGGAACAGCAAAAAGCTACCATCAGCACCGACCGCCGCCGCTACGGCAAGATTGTAACAAAGGTCGAAGGAATCGTAGATTCTGCAATCGACATCAATCAACTTGCTAAACTTCTGAAGAACAGATGTGCTGCAGGCGGAACTGTGAAAGGCCGTGTGATTGAACTTCAAGGAGATCACAAGAAGAAGGCAGCAGTTGTTCTTTCAAACAATGGATTCAATGTGGAGGTGCGATAAGATGGTTAACGCAGTTCTGAATCAATCTTGGATTGGACGTGACATGATAGTCACCTCTTCTCCAGACGCGGCTCTAATCGGTCGCAATGGTCTAGTCGTAGACGAAACCAGAGAAACCATAACAATGCTCGAGAATGATCGTGAGGTTATTCTTGGGAAGAATTCTATCGAATTCAAAATCGATAGCAGTGATGCTATCATCGTCGGAATGCTGATGCGGCAACGTTCCGAGGATAGAATATACCGCAATAACAGGAGTGAGTGATTACGATGCGCGACATCGGAGTTGATGTAAAACCCCCTACCGGTGAGTGGGATGATGATGAGAATTGCCCGTTCTATGGGTCCCTGCGCCTTCGTGGCCAGGTACTTGAAGGAACAGTGGCTAGTTTAGGTATGCTAAAAACGATAGTTGTCGAACGTGACAATGTTCGTTACATGCAGAAATATGAACGATATGAAAAGCGCACAAGTGCACTTTCAGCTCATCTTCCAAACTGTATTGGTGGAGTAGAAATAGGTGACAGAGTGAAAATTATGGAATGCCGTCCGCTTTCCAAGACAGTTTCATTCTGCGTCATTGAGAACAATGGAGGTGAAGTCTGATGCGTGGAATCGCAGGAAGGCAAACCCGTGGTCTGCCTACAATGGCTAGACTTCAGGTCGCTGACAACACTGGTGCAAAGATTGGGCAACTAATCAACGTAAGCAAACTCGGTGGTACTATGCGCCGTTACCCAGCAGCAGGTGTTGGGGACTTGATCAAGATTTCAGTAAAGCGCGGTACCCCTGAAACTCGCCGTCAAATGTTCAATGCAGTAGTAATACGCCAACGCCGTCCATTCCGTAGAGTAGACGGTACTTGGGTTCAATTCGAAGACAACGCTTGTGTCATTACAAATGAGAAAGGCGATGTCCAAGGTTCCGATATCAAAGGACCTGTATCACGTGAGGCAGCAGAACGCTGGCCTCGTATCGCAGCAACTGCGAAACAGATCGTATGAGGTGATTCAATGGTCAAGAGCAGCAAACCAGGAAAACAGCGCAAAGCACAAGCTAACGCGCCTATGCACATCAAGCGCAAGCGTGTACGCGCTCGCCTATTATTAGACAAACCAGACGCCCGTCTTGCAGGACTACGCTCCGTCACAATCCGTGTCGGAGACACTGTCCGTGTAGTACGTGGCGATTACGCACACGGCGGCAAGAGAGTCGGTGGAAAGCGTAATGCTGACCCACTTACGGGTAAAGTCATCAATGTCGAATCCAATACTGGTCGTATCTTCATCGAAGGTGCTACCGCTACAAAGTCTGACAACAGAGAAGAGGCAGTGCCGGTCCACTCCTCCAACGTCGTCGTCACCAAGTTAGACGAGACGGACAAGTTGCGAATGCAACACTTGACCGCTGACAGGAGTTGAATGAAATGGGAAGTAGTAGTCATTTGAAGCGATTGGCCATCCCTCGTAGCTGGCCTCTTCCACGCAAGACAACAGTTTGGGTAACCCGTCCTCGTGCAGGTGCTCACAGTCTTGAGAGATGTATGCCTCTAAATATTGTAATTAGAGATGTTATTGGTCTAGCACGATCTACTCGTGAAGTCCGCACAATTCTACACAATGGCCTTGCTAAGGTCGATGGTCGAATTGTCAAGGACACACGTCGTGGAGTCGGTGTAATGGATGTTCTAACACTTGGTGAAGAAAACTACCGCTGTGTACTCGACACAAACGGTCGTCTTCGATACCGCCCAATCTCTGCTGATGAAGCAGGCTGGAAGGTTTGCCGTGTTGAAGGAAAGTCCACTATCAAGGGCGGAAAGACACAGGTTCACCTACACGACGGACGCAACATCATTGTCGATGATGCATCTGAACACAAGACTGGTGATTCTCTGAAGATTTCACTACCGGAGCAGAAGGTCCTAGAACACATCAAGTTCGGAGAAGGAACTCGCTGTATGCTAGTTGGTGGAGTTCACGTTGGAAAACTTGCAGACGTAACTGATGTTATTGTCAAGCGTTCCAGTATGTCGAACGAAGTCGAATTCGACGGGTTCGGTACAGTTACTGACAACGTATTCTCTGTCGGCAATTGCACACTACCTGGTGTGGAGGTGAGCCAATGAGTGAGACAGTAAATCCAATGTCTATTCCACAAATCGCTAAGGTTGTCGTAAACATCGGTGTCGGTGAAGGTGGAGATCGCCTTTCCAACGCAGAGAAGGTACTGAACCTAGTTACTGGAGTTACTCCGGTCAGAACTCTGGGTAAGCAACAAAATCGTGACCTGAAGGTCCGTGTTGGATTCCCAATTGGATGTAAAGCTACTATGAGAGACCAAGAGTCAATCAAGAGTTTCCTAAAGGATGCATTCTGGGTTCGTGAGAACACAATCCCATCATGGAACTTTGATAGAACAGGTAACCTTTCATTCGGTATTCCTGACTATACAGACCTACCTGAACAAAAGTACGATCCAGATATCGGAATCTTTGGCATGGACATTAATATCGTGCTAGAGAGGCCTGGCCACCGTGTCACCCGCCGCCGACGTCGTAGTGCAAAAGTCGCACAAAGCCACCGAACCAATGCTGATGAAGCCAGAGCATGGTTTGTTGAGAATTTTGGCATCAAAATCTTGGAGGAGTGAAAATGGCTCGAGACCATGGTGAAAGTATTGGAAGAACAAACGGCTGCCGCAGATGTGGACGCCGAAGAGGAATGATCCGCCGCCACGGACTACGTCTTTGCAGACAGTGTTTCCGTGACGTTGCTCCTGAAATAGGATTTAAGAAAATGAATTGAGGTGATTATGATGCAGTTTGACCCCCTTAATGATGCACTAGCAAAACTCTACAATGCAGAGCAAGCTGGTAAGTACAACGTAGATTTATCTCCAGCATCCAAGTTACTTGGATCTGTACTAGAGATTATGCAAACCTCCGGCTATGTCGGAGCGATTGAGAAGAACGACGACGGACGTGGAGGCAGCTTCATTGTGCAACTTCGCGGCGCCATAAACGAATGTGGCGTTGTTAAGCCACGCCACTCAGTCCGCCGCCAGGAGTTCGATAAGTGGGAAGGTCGTTACCTACCTGCACAAGATTTCGGACTACTGATTTTGACAACTAACAGTGGTATTATGCACCACAAAGATGCTAAGGACAGCCGAATTGGTGGAAAACTCCTAGCATATGTATTCTGAGGTGATTAGAATGGTAAAACTAGACCGAATTGAACACACAGTAGAAGTTCCAGAAGGAGTTTCTGCAACGATTGATGGTGATATGATCACAATCACAGGCCCTAAGGGTAGCCTATCTAGAGAATTCGCAAGTCCAAGACATGACGTTTTCAAAGAAGGCGGCGCTCTAATCGTTCGCATCGATCTTCCTCGCCGTAAAGAGAGAGCTCTTGCGGGAACATGGAATGCACACCTAAACAACATGGTGAAAGGAGTAACTGATGGTTTCACATACACACTGAAAGCACTTTACTCTCACTTCCCTATGACACTAGCGGTAAAGGGCAACAATTTCGTAGTAAACAATTACTTCGGAGAGCGTGTCCCAAGATCCGCAGCAATACTCAACGGCGTCGAAGTGAAGGTCCAAAACAAGACCGAAGTAGTCGTCAGCGGAATCGATAAGGAAGCAGTCGGTCAGACTGCTGCAAATATCGAACGCTCTACAACCATAAAGAAGCGTGACCGACGTGTATTCCAAGACGGAATTTACTTGATTGAGAAGGCATGATGGAGGAATTGACATGAGTGATTACGATAAAATGACTGTTGCAGAACTCAAAGAGTTGCTAAAGGAAGCAGGCCTACCTGTTTCTGGAAAGAAGGCAGACTTGATTGCACGCCTACAAGATGGTGCTGAAGATTCAGCACCTGCACAAGAAGAAGTCGCTGAAGAAGAAGTCAGCGAAGAATCTGATGATTACGAAGATGAAGACTGGGATGATGAGGAAGCCGATGAAGAACACGTCGCTCGCCAAAAGCCAGTACTATCTGATGACCTAAAAGCTGCTCTAGCACTACGTGCTGCTCAGAAGAAAGGAACTCCATCCTTCCGCAGAACCGAATGGTTCCGCTACAAGCGTCTTTCACGCTCAGGATGGAGAGCTCCACATGGAATGGATAACAAGCAACGCCGCAATTACAAGTACCGTGGTTCTCTAGTAAGAATCGGTCACGGTAAGGTAAAGGCAGCAAATGGCCTACATCCATCCGGTTTCAAAGAAGTTATGGTTCACAATTCCAGTGATTTAGACAACATGGATGCAGAGACACAAGCTGCACGTGTTGGCGCTACCGTCGGTGGCCGCAAGAGAGAAGTTATTCACTCACGTGCTGATGAATTGGGAATTAGAGTCCTTAACCGCAGGAGGGATCGCTGATGCAGATTACTAACCAAAAGAAGATGGCTGCTCAGATACTTTCTGTTATGGAAGGACGAGAAGTTGGTGTCCATCGTGTTTGGATCAACCCATCCTATCTTGACCAGGTTGCACAATCTGTTCAGAAGGAAGATATCCGTGAGGCTATCGGCAATGGGTGGATTAAGGCTAAGGCAATCAAGGGAACTTCCCGTGTCCGTGCTCTTAAGCGCCAAGAACAGAAGAAAAAGGGTCGCCAGAAGGGTCAAGGAAAGAGATCCGGTTCCGCTAACGCTCGCAATCCTCGCAAGCAACAGTGGATGGCTACCATCCGTGCTCAGCGTCGCGCTCTGAAAGGAATGCGTGAAGATGGAACTCTCAAGAGTTCCCAATACCGCCACTACTACCTCAAGGCAAAGGGTGGCTCATACCGTTCAATCGGCCACATGAAGGCTCAGATGGGCGTTGAAGGAATCACCATTGGAGGTGAACAGTAATGTCACAAGGTCCACGACAACGCAACCAATTCCGTCGCCGAAGAACAGGTGAAACAGACTACCGTCGACGTCTAAAGCTACTAAAGGGTGGAAACGCTCGTGCAGTTGTTAGAGTTTCTAACACTCGTGTAGTCTGCCAAGTTGTCTCTTGGGAGAAAGACGGTGACATAGTTGAACTCTCCGTAACTGGCGACGATCTAGTATCTCGCTACGACTGGCCTGAGTCAAACTCTCGCAAGAATATTCCAGCATCCTACCTTGTAGGCTACGCTCTCGGAAAGTCCGCACTTGCTGCTGGACACGATGAAGCAGTGCTTGACATTGGATTGGCTGCTAGTTCAAACGGAAACCGTGTGTTCGCTGCTCTGAAAGGAATGGTCGATGCAGGATTAGAGATACCTCACGGGGAATCTGTTCTTCCTGGCGAAGACCGCCTTAACGGCGCACATATCGATGATTCTTACGCTTCAACAGTTGAAGCAACCAAGTCGAAGATTGAGGAGGCGTTCTGATATGAGTGATGATACATCCCAGATGGCACCAGGTCTGATTAAGGCCTTTGCACCACAGGAAGAAGAGAAAAACGAAGGTGGCCGTCGCCGCCGTCGTACATCTGCAGACGAAGCAATAGCTGCTCTACGCTCTTGGTCACCTAAGACTAGACTCGGCCGTGAAGTAATGGCTGGCAGAATCGTTACTTACGAGCAAGCACTTGCTTCTGGTCTTCCAATCCGTGAAGTCGAAATCGTAGATGCATTGATTCCTAACCTCGAAGATGAAGTAATCAAGGTTAACATGGTTCAGAGAATGACTGACTCCGGTCGACGTGTAAGATTCAACGTAATGGCTTGTGTTGGTAACAAGGATGGATATGTTGGTCTAGCAATGGCAAAGGGTAAGGAAGTCGCACAGACTATCCGTAAGGCTCTAACCGCTGCTAAACTCAACCTGATTCAAGTTCAGCGTGGTAACGGTTCATGGGAATCAAGCGTAGGACCTGGAACTTCAGTTCCTTTCAAGGTACAAGGACAAGCAGGATCAACTCGTGTAACTCTCATGTCAGCACCGTCTGGTAAGGGATTGGTTATTGGAGAAACAGGAAAGCGTGTTCTTGAACTCGCAGGTATCTCAGATGTTCTATCTCGTACCAAAGGACAAACACGTACTACAATCAATTATGCAGCTGCTACTTTCAATGCACTCGCAGAAATTAACCGTACTCGTGTCAATGAATCTCAGCGTGCTGAGTTGTATATTCACAAAGGGAGGCTACTAGAATGACCTGGATTGTTGTAAGAGCTCGCTCTAACGTCAAAGTTGAGCACTCGATTAGAGAAACTATGGACTATCTGAATCTAACCCGTGTTAACCACGCAGTTATCATTCCTGAGAACGCACAGTACAAAGGAATGCTTCAGAAGGCTAAGGATTACATTACTTGGGGTAATGCTGATGTCGGACTTGTTGAAAAGATGATCACAGAGCGTGGTCGTTTGATGGGTGACAAACCAATCACAGACGAATATGTCAACGAAAACACCGACTTTGCATCCATCAAGGAATTCGCAGCGGCTATCGTTGCAGGCGATGCTACCGTCAAGGACTTGCCTGAAATGAAGCGTGTATTCAGACTACATCCACCTGTCGGCCCTAAGGGCTGGGGCGGTCTAAAGCGTTCCTTCGTAGTTGGAGGAGCCCTAGGTGCTCGTGGAGACGAAATCTCAGCATTAGTTGAGAGAATGATTTGAGGTGAGAATGATGAGTAAAGCAAACAAACATCGTGGACGCTGCAGAACACACGGAAGAGGCCACAAGGCTGGACGTGGAGCAGGTAAGCGTGGAGGCCGTGGTAATGCTGGTATGAACAAGCACCGCGTTATGACTCGTATCAAATACATGCCAGGGCACTGGGGAATGCATGGTTTCAACCGTGAACCAAGCCTTAGAACAGTTCACGTCACTTGCAACGTAAGTGATTTGGAAGAAATAGCAAATGGAAAGGATTCAGTAGATTTGACTGAAATGGGAATCGATAAGCTTCTCGGATCCGGAAGAATCAACACTGCAATATCAGTTACTGTTGGAGAATGGTCAGCAAAGGCAGCAGAGAAAATCTCTGCGGCAGGCGGATCAATTGAAGGCGATGGCGAAGATGAAGAGGAGATGGAGTGAGTACCTCACACGAGGTTTACTCCGTTATCTTCATGAATAGTACAACAACACACAAAAAAGGAGGAATGTGACATGGGCAAGCAATCAATCCCTTGGGCAGTAGGCCTAACTGGAATACTGTACTTCGGTATGCTAGGTTATTGGCAGTACGAAGCATTCGAAACCGCACTTAACTTTGGTGGAAATGCTACTCAAAATGCTCAAGATGGAGCAATCTTCGGGTTTGGAATGGGTGTCGCATATGTTGCATACATCATTCTTTGTTTCACCAAAGATCTACCTGAGGGGCTAAAAGAAGTTCCAATCATTGGACGCTATGGTAAGATGCTAGGATGGTTAGCCTTCGTCGGAGTTGCAGTCTGGTATTGCCGACCTAACGCTTGGTATGATGGAACCCATCAAGACCTAGTTGGATATCTCCTAGTCGGAGTTCTTCTGCTTGGATTCGGAGCAGCAGCAGCCCTCACTAGTTTCATGTACAGTGGCGAGAAGAGTAGCCGTTTGTACGCTCTACGTCGATTCGTAGACACTTACCCTACAATCACTAAGCCTGAGCGCCACGTTAGATTCAACGAGAAGTTGTGGACTACAACTCTTGTTCTGATTATCTACTTCGCTATGACCAACGTCATGCTTTGGGGACTTTCCGGACAAGCTCTCGACTTGTTCAGTGGTTTCCGTTCAATCATGGCTGGTGCATCTGGTACCATCATGCATTTGGGTATTGGACCGATTGTTACTGGTTCAATTATCATGCAACTTTTCGCAGGTGCTAAGATTATTCGTCTTGATCTACAAGACTCTGAAGATAAAGCAATGTACCAAGGTGTACAGAAATTGCTTGTTCTTTTGATGATTCCAATCGAATCCATTCCTCAGACCTATGGTTTCTTAGACCCTACTCAGGCTCTAATTAGCAACTATGGAATGGGTTGGGCTAACTTCGTAATCGTTGCTCAACTGTTCGCAGGTTCCTATCTGGTATTCTTACTCGACGAACTTGTAAGCAAATGGGGAATTGGATCTGGTATCTCTCTATTCATTGCAGCAGGTGTTGCTCAATCTACATTCGTAGGTACATTGTCCCCGCTAGCGGCAACTTCTGGCGTGGGTTACAGTCTACAAAACCCACCATCAGGTACCTTGCCTATGATGTTCTATATGTTTAGGGAGGCGTCGAATGGCGAGATGATAGCGAGCAACGGTTTCGAAACGATTCTGCTGACGCACGTCAATCCAGTAATTGCATTATTCTCCTCCGTAGTAGTATTCCTGGTGGTTGCTTATGCAGAATCAAGTAAGTTGGAATTGCCGTTAACTCACGGTAAGGTTCGTGGACATCGTGGTAAGTACCCAATCCGCTTGGTATACGCATCTAACATTCCGGTTATTTTGATGGCAGCTCTACTTGCTAACATCAACATGTTCACTCTTCTATTCTGGAACCATCCAACGTTGCAGAAGACTCCAATTCTTGGTAAGAACGGTTGGGGAAGTATGTCTGAATATATTGGGACATATGAGCCAGGTTCGTCTACAGCAAGTGGTGGATTCGCTTGGTATTCTTCGATGGTTAGTGGTGTGAATGATTGGTTTATTCCGATTCTCAACCAGGAGGGTGACATCTATGGTCACAACCTTTGGCAAATCGGAGGCCACGTATTCTTCTATGTCACTTTGATGACAGTAGGTTCGATGGTATTCGCGAAGTTCTGGATCGATACAACCAATATGGGTTCAAAGGACGTTGCTAAACAGATTGAACGTACGGGAATGCAGATTCCTGGGTTCCGTAAGAATCCGCTTGTTCTAGAGCGTATTCTAGAGCGTTATATTCCACCAGTGACTTACTTCTCTGGCGCTTTCGTAGGATTACTCGCTGCAGGAGCGGATTTGCTTGGAACGGTAGGTAATGCCTCTGGAACGGGATTGCTGCTTGCCGTAGGTATCATATTACGTACATATGAGCAAATTCAGAAGGAGCAGGCGATGGAAATGCATCCGATGCTCCGGCAGTTCTT
>JAACDL010000025.1 GCA_009936765.1 Methanobacteriota archaeon | reverse complement strand
GTTTTCTCTAGGTATGAGAAGGGTAAGCCGATGGCATCGGCAACAGCACTAGCACGATCAATCGCGCCCTTGTCTGGCGACAGAATGAAATCAGGCTCTACATTTTTCTGCAGGTGTTCTGCAATTTCTGGCATCGCCGAGGTAAATGCTACGGGGATGGGCATTCCTTCCAATGCTACGGGGGCGTGGAGGTCGAATACCACAATTCCGTCACAATGTGCAGATAGTAGCCTACCAATGGCCTTGGCGCTAATAGCTTCTCCTGGCCTGAACCTCTTATCCTGTCTCGAATACCCAAAATAAGGTATTGCGACAATGACTCCGGGGCCAACAGGCGTCATTTCTTGAGGTCCAATTCCTTTGAGGTTATCAGTCCGGCCGGCTCTGACGTCTCTCAAAGCCTCTAGTAGCAATAATGTCTCGACAATGCCTGCGTCTGGGAATGTGTTGGAAACTAGAACAACCGGCTCTTTTCTAACCGCTTCTATTGAATCCTCGGGAATGCGGATGTAGCCCTCAGAATCAGGGAATCTTCTTGCTTCCAACGAATGATGTTCCCATCCTAGCTCTTCTGCTAGGTCGATAGCCAAGGAACGGGAATTACTCCCGGATACTACTACCATGGTGTAAGGGCCTGCGAGGGGGCTAAATGAGGCTTATCCCATTCGAGAGTATTTTACCTGGCTGGAACTTGGCCTTTTGACTAAATGCTACGCTTGTGTAGTGGTACATGGTGCGCGAGGCAGGACTCGAACCTGCGACCTCCCGGTTATCAGCCGGGTGCTCCAGCCGACTAAGCTACCCGCGCAAAGGCAGGTCGGCGACCGACCATCCCATGATAAAGACGACGGTACGCTCATTCCTCGATAGCGTCAGGGTCGTTGGCTTGCAGGTAAGAAGGCAAGCCAAGCAACTTGTCAAAGGTTCGTGAAAGAACTACTTCATCTAAGCGCTCGCGTGTACGTGCGAGGGCCGTGATTGGAATATTCACAGTGGTGTCAACGCCGTATTGGATTTGAACACCTATGCGTGTTTTTACTACAACTGCTCTGTATGTCCTCTTGATCTTAACGAGGTCGGTAATAACTCCGATTTCATTGCCTTGGTTATCTAGGACTGCTCTGTCCATCATTTCATCGGGCGCGTAAAGCTTCTCGTCAATACGTACTGTGTTTCTCCAACGGCGCTGAAGTTCACGCATGGACTTCGATAACTTGACTGCACCATCATTTCTGATGCTGTGGATAAGTTCCTTGTGTAGCGGTGCTAGTTCAGCCGGCTTACGCATGAACTCGTCAGCGACCCCTGGCTCAACCATGATGCGCATAGAGCGCACTCTGGATTCGTTCGGATGGTGACGTTCTCCTACGATCGTCCCCACCTTTGTATCATTCACGTATACATCCCTTTGGAGTAATTCCTGGATGTCATAATCATTGTTCGGCATTTTCCCATCTCCTTGACCTTGTGACTCTTGGCCATTACACTCTCGACAGTGACGCCTATTATACTTGTCTCCGTCAAAAAATGCTTTTCCAATTGAGTTTGACGCATAATCTAGTTATCTTCAATTGCAGAAACAGTTGTATTTCATTTTTTATGAGATCGCCTATACTTTACTTTCAATTGGTGTCGCATAATCACAGAACCAGTATTAATCTTATTCAAAAAAACCAATTGAAAATTAAAAAATCCAATTGTAAAATATGAGAGAGGGCAAACTCTACATCCGGAGACTAATTCCCTTGGACAATGGCAGTTCTAATCGTGGGTGCGACATGTTCTCTAGGAGAATCTGTTGTTGACAAATTACTCTCGATGGACATTAATGTCATCGCAGAGGAAGAAAGTCACCGTGAACGTAATCTTACACTATTGGAATATTCTGATGTTTCTTTGAATACATCAGGCTCAGGGTTTTCAATTTCATTTGACGGTAGTGATGCCGATATTGTAATTGGTAAAGATTTGATAATTCATGATATTTTACCGACAAGGGACGACAGATGGCTGGTTCCGGAAATACGTAATTGGCTTGCGGGCTCGATTGCTGAAACTAAGCCAAGATTTTGGTTAAGCGTGATCGATGCTGCAAATGCAATATCACATATCGCTAAGGCCGAATTGAAGCTTGACGGAATCCACATGTGTGGTAGAAGAGAGTGGTCTGCAATTGATTCAAAGGCAGAGTTTGATATGTTGTGGCAAAGAACAAACCAAGGAATCACTGGGAAGTTTACTGCTGAAACGCTATTCGGACATGAGATTGCAGGTATGGAAGCCAAACCAATAACTCATATCGATGCACAGAGACCAGACTTAGATCCTCTTCATGAGATCCTGTTGCAATTAACAGGTGATGGATGGCGGCCACTCATTACCTTCAGAACAGCTTTGATGACCCTCATTGCAGGAATAATGGATGTGGATTGAAATGGAAATCCGAGTTCTGACCAAGGAAGACTCGCCTTCATTATGGAAGATTAACCAAGAAGGTTTACCTGGGACTGGAAAAGTATCAGAAGATGAGATTAAATCACTTTTAGATTATTCAGAATTATCAATTGGGGCATTCGATGGTGAGAAACTACTGGGTTTTGTGATTTGTCTTCCGCCCGGAACAGAGTACGCAAGCCTAAACTATGCTTGGTTTAATCAGAGGTATGACGATTTCCTGTATGTGGACAGAATCGCAGTATCACAGAATCATCGCAATAAAAACGTTGGTTCATCATTGTATACTGAGGTTATTTCAGTATCTGTTCAAAATGAAGTACCTATAGCGGCAGAGGTAAATCTAACTCCGCCCAACCTCGGTTCCATAAGGTTCCACGAGAGGAATGGGTTCACAGAGGTGGGTGTTTTCAGTCATGGACATAAGGCAGTAAAAATGCTACTACGTCCCAATTAACAAGTCTGAAACCGATTAATTGTGTGTCTTAGAGTGCGAGAGCCGGGACTCGAACCCGGGTTCAAGCGTTGGCAACGCTCGGTGATAACCACTACACTACTCTCGCAAGTGTAACCCTCGGATTGGACAGGGGTATAAACCGTTATCGATGAGTAATACTGACTAAATCAAGCGTCTCCAAAGCCGCCCAGCCCGCCTTCTTTTTCGGAACCACGCATAACGTAAATCGCAGCACCGGCAATAACTAGAATGCCTAATCCTGCTAGTGCTATGTATGTCAAGATATTACTCGGAGATTCATTAGCTAATGTTGAACTACCTGGCTCTTGTAATACAATTGGTACAGATTCTGAAGGACTCTGTGAACCATACTTATCCATTGCTTTCACAATAAGTTCGTGTGTTCCCAAAGCGATATGACTCTTCACAGTGAATTCTTTGGAGTATGTGCCGTCTCCATTAGAACTCATTGTGTACCAAGTTTCGGACTTACCAGGTGGTGCTAAATTACCTAACTTTACTCTGACCCAATTCAAACCATCATAGTCAGAAACTGATATGGTAAGGGTATACTCGACATCATCATCACCAACTTCAATGATTCTGGCATCACCTATGTCGAAGAATGGAGGTTCATTCAATACGGTGACAGTTACATCATCATCATTTCCAGATTCGATATGGTATTGCCCTGAAACAATTGTCCTTTCAACAATTATTGATGAATCAAATTCATCGACCATTCGAATCTTCAGCAAGTGTTCGCCAGGACTCATCCCAGAGGGAACTAAAATCTCTCCGATCCAGATGTCTCCAACTCGATTAAGTGGCGATAACTCGCCTCCATGTGTTCGCATGTCTATCGATACTTCTGATACTCCATGACCATCGTAAACCTCAGCATTCACAATCAGCATGTCACCTCTTGAAATGATTGAAGGTGCTAATTCAATAGAAATCAGCCTTGGGGGTTGATTTAGTACTGTAATATTGGCAGAATCATTATCTGTCGCATCAAAAGCATCAGTCACTGTAACATTTATCGGTAATTCACCCAATTCTAAACCGGGAACCATGATTTCTGCAGTCCAGATGTCATCACCAATGATTCGGTCTCCATTCAGACCTTTGTCGTTCAGAGTTACATCGCCTATCATTCCTACGGATTCAGCGTCTGCAGTAACCGATACGATATTGAAATCTACATCTGAAACAGTCACTTCGATGTAACCGGGCGCTCCTCCTTCATTGGTTACAACTCCTTGAGCTAGTGTGATCAAGTCAATAATTGGTTCGTGGTTATCGTGAATAGAGATGATTGAGGGTGATAGAACTCTGCTTACAGATTGGTTTTCAGTAAGGTTGACTAATTCACCATCTTCGCCAAATTCTACCTGTAAACTACGATTAATTTGAACATTCAATCCAGACAACGGTCCATCATTAATCAGATTACCATTTGCAGTTCCTTCAACTCCATTCGAATAAGTTCCTGACCAAGCGACGGTATCTACTAAATGTCCATCCATCTGTACTGTCTGAGAATCACCGGCGGTTACAGTTAGCGATATTCCTTCTTGTAGGTCTAGAAGGAACACATCGCCGGTCATAGTATCGACAGGGGAGAATCCAGATTCTCTGTTAATGTTAACATCCCCTATTCCTTCTTCCACTTCTGGAGCCTCTGGAGAGTTTTGGATTGGAGAGTTCGCATGAATTTCATCACCACTGCTAGGGTCTGGTCCTGTTTGACTCCAAACCGTTCTGATCGTACGATTATCCCAGTCTGATTGCTTAGCATCATAGGACCAAGACTCATTGTGATTTGCTCCAGCCCCTAAGTCGGAGTTTGGTAGTGCGGCAATCCCGGTGATGTTGAACCAGTCTTCCTGATGTACAATTATTACATCGAATAAAGAACCGGTATCATTCGCTTGAGTTGTAGTGTCCTCAATAGTTCTTACAACACCAAAATTTCCTTGAGCATCCCCTGTGATGATGCCATCGACATGAAGGTCATCAACGGTTACCATGCCACTTTCTTGCTCTTGATGGAAGTCATGTATTGTTCCGTTAATTTGAACACTAGCATTTTCGTCATTTCCTGAGAAACCAAATGTTCCATGACCAATCATTTTGTTGAAATGCCCGACTCTGACTCCATCTTCCCACCTTTCTAGGGATTCGAAGGAGTCCAATGAAATATCCATCCTAGTGTCATTATTTTCAACAATTAAGTCAGCAGTTGCTTCAAATTGTGTATGCGACAAGCGCCTAGTTCCATTTGAATCCCAAGTTTCGATTAACAGAACAGCCAAATCGCCATCCAAGTTCATCATTTCATCATCTTGGTCTGAAATTACAGATATTGTCCCATTAGCTTCAAGCCTGAATCTTTCGTCGATTATGCCATTTACCATTGATCGATTAATCCAGGCATCAGTAACAGTGCCTTCAATACCGACAGCATCTTCCTCCCCATTGTTGGTCACTTCGATAATTCCGCTACCTCTGGCATCGAATAACTGTGAAGTCATAATTCCACCAACAGTGGTTTCATTTTTCCAAACAGAATTCAGATCAAGCATCAACGATAATCCGTTTTCCGCTGTGTTTGAAATGACCTCCAAGCTTCCGTTGCCCATTTCCCAAGAATCTAATGTGCTTCCCACACGTTGTTGCCATCCTTGGCCATCAAATATGAAGATATATTTCTGAGTTCCATTTTCATTTTCCCATTGCTGATTCATTTCCCAATGTGAATTGCGGGTTACTTCGTGATCAGCTAATGGTTGTCCCCACAGGCCTACGGTGACAGTACGTGTGACGGAGCCAGCGTCAACAGTAATTGTATCTCCGTGAGATAATGTAGTGTTCAAAACAATACGTAGTTCTTCTCCAGTCGTATCGTAAGTCAATCCAACATCTAACGGTACTCCGTCATGAACATGTGTCACACTAATTTCGGAGATGTTAACCTCGCCAGTCAATACGTAAGCGTGATCACCAGTCCAGTCTACATTTACGGTTACTGGGGTGGTTTCATCAGCATTTGCTAAAGGAACCAAAGAGGTCAAAAAAAGCAGAATCAGCAGGATAGCCCTTGCCTTCATGCAATGTCGTGCACATACTACTCTTCAAGACTTATGGGTTATTGATTAGCCCCAATGGTCTGAAGTGAATGCATTTGGATTGACTGGTTTGTCACCTTCGCGCATCCAAATACTTCCTGCATCGCCATAGACGTCACCGAATGGATCAACTTCAACGACCTCAACTTCACGGTTCATGTAAGCCTCTACACGCTCGCGAAGTTCAGGCTTAAAGCGCCAGTAGTGAATCCTCCATTCTCTACCATCCCAGAGGGTGGTTTCTTCTGATTCAGTTGTTAGAAGATCATAATCTTGGAACATGTAAAACAGGTTGCGGTCAGTTGGTTCTAGGGCGTTATCAATGATACGATCGTAGAATCCGAAGAACCCGAGAGCGTGTTCTGCCATGCCGCAAGCTACTTCCGGATCCATCTCCATATCGATATGCTGTCGTATAGCTTCAGTTAGTTCTGCCATTGTCATACCCATGATATCACCGCCGCTCCGGAGTAAATGTCGGCCAACTTTACTCCGCTGCGTAGTAATATGTATAGGTCGAAGTCCCTAATTAACCCAGCGACGATTTTCGTCCAATCGAGTACTTCAAAGGGGAAATATGTCCCGCAAGGAACATGGATGAGCAATTCGCCGAGGGTAGTTTCCTCGGCCTACCCGATTTAGGCGGTGATGCCGACATCCTAATTTCGCCAGTTCCTTATGAACTCACCACTTCCTACGGACAAGGGACTGCAAGAGGGCCAGCCGCTTGTATAGAGGCCTCCGGGCAAGTTGAATTATTCGATGAATTACTTGGAGAAGAGTTACCTGCAGGTGCAGTAATTCGGACTGTTGAACCATGGGATGGCGAAGGTGACACTCTACAAGAGCAACTGAATGGAATTGGTAAATACGCATCCAAGCAATACTCAAACGGGGGATTTCCTATATTCTTAGGCGGAGAACATGGTATACTTCCAGGAATACTTCGAGGCTGTCCTGAGAAAGTATCCTTGATACAGATAGATGCTCATGCGGACTTAAGGGACGAATTAGATGGTGAGCCATATTCACATGCCTGTGCTATTGCTCGTTCACTTGATGAGGGTGCCATAAGCGTACACCAAGTTGGAATTCGTGCCTATTGCCGCCAAGAAGCAGACTACATTGAGAATGACGACCGTGTCAATACTTGGTTTGCTCGTGATGTGATGAGTCCATGTACTGGTGCCAAGGCTTGGACTGAATGGTTGGAAGCGATTGCTAAAATCGATGGTCCGGTTCATTTGACAATCGATATAGATGGATTGGATGGTTCTCTTGTTCCGGCAACTGGAACTCCAGTACCTGGAGGGCTTTCTTTCTGGCATGTTGTTCAAACTATTGAGACGGCATTTGCTAACTGCGATATCATTAGTGCTGATGTTAATGAGATTGTACCCGAAGAGGGAACGCCACTTACTCAATTTACTGCTGCCATGATTGCAACCAAGATTGCGGCAGCAAGAATTGCTAGCAGGAGATGATACAATGGCACACGGCGCACACATCATGCTAGATTGTACAGGCGCTGTAGGCGTTGAGGGGTCATGGATGCTGTCTTTGATGGAGAAGGCTGTCGATTCTTCAGGTGCACGCAGGGTACATTCACACAACGAAGATTTCGACGGTAGTGTCTCACCTCTTGGATTTGCTTCAGTAGTTTTACTTGATGAAAGTCACGTTAGTGCACACTGCTACTCAGAAAGAGGATGGCTTGCAATCGATGCTTTTACCTGTGGTGGAACCGATCCTGCGAGAATAATTGAGGTAATTGAAAAAGAGCTGAAGAAGTCTTATCCTGAAATTAAAATCAACAAAAGAAAACGCGTAGAGAGATTCCTAACTGAACCGGTTAACGGAGGAGTTCGTGGTTTCGTAGATCGTCATTTCAATCATTTTAATGCTGGAGCATTACGAGATTGCGCTCAATCCCTTGACGACTTTTTGACGGATGGAGGAAGACTGATGGTAACTCTTGCAGGTGCTATGAGTACGGCTGAAATCGGATGTTCACTCGCCCCAATGATCAGAGCGGGTAAAATCCATGCAATAACTTGTACAGGGGCGAACCTCGAGGAAGATGTGTTCAACCTTGTAGCGCATTCGCACTACATAAGAATCCCCGGTTGGAGGAACCTTAGCGAAGACGACGAAGCCAATTTACACTCAGAAGGATACAATCGTGTCACAGATACTTGTATTCCTGAAGAAGAAGCAATCCGCCATATCGAGGATAAAATTCTGAAACAATGGCAAAGTGGCCCTGCATTCCCGCATGAACATTTGATGGCTATTCTAGATGACTTAGATGCAGATATTCCTCGCACTGACTCTTGGTTAATCGCTGCAAGAGATGCAGGCATACCGGTTTATGTTCCTGGTTGGGAAGATTCCACTCTTGGCAACATATTTGCGGCACATTGTATCAAAGGAGATGTTGAACAGAGCGCAGTCAAAGGTGGAATCGACTACATGATGCATCTGGCAGAGTGGTACATGAGTGCTGAACATCCAATTGGGTTCTTACAGATTGGAGGGGGTATTGCTGGAGATTTCCCAATTTGCGTTGTACCAATGCTCAGGCAAGATATGCAAGAGAAAGCTCCACTGTGGGGTTGGTTTGCTCAGATTTCAGAATCTACGGCATCGTATGGGGGATACTCTGGAGCCCCTCCAAGTGAGAAGATAACTTGGGGCAAATTAGCCCCGGGTACACCGATGCATATGATCGAATCAGACGCAACAATCGTTGCACCTATACTGTTTTCATATATTCTAAACTAAGCAACTTGACCTTTTTTCCCCATTCCTGCAACTGAGATGCCGATATAGACGAATGAATATATCAAGGTAAGCCACCAAATCATTCCAAGACCGTATGAATAATCATCGGGTTCATATCCGCCCTGTAATCGGAAGATGTGGTTGAAATCAGGAGTTAATAACCAGTAAAAGATCAGGCCAGCGACTAGTATGCCTCCCAAAATAGAACTCAAGATGTTATCCCAAAATGTGATTTTAGTTAACAGGTTTTTATTACTACTAATAAGGCCCAATTGGTGTAAAAGTAAAATACTCTTAATCGAAAATACAAGCAAACAGAAAATGAGTGAAATTATCATCATGATACTGATTAAACTACCAGCCTTATCCCAGCTATTGTACCAATCGTACTGATCATTTAGTTCGCTCAGCGAATCACGACATTCCGCTTCAAATTCGTCATCAGTCTGCCCCCATTCTGCATTGTTACTGTCTTTACAATATTCTTTTTGTTGACTGATCGTTGCAGAAATTTGAACCAGCATACTGCTATAATCTGTACCACCGTAACTTATGTCTTCATACTCTTCTCCGTCCTTAACTGAATCTCCAGGATTGTATGTTTTGGTATCTCGGACAGATTCAACAATAACTCCAGACGTTCCAAAACTCATCTTAGTTCCCGATCCCGTGTCTTCAGATAGGCCCCGGTATTCTTTTTCCTCATAGTCATATTCTTCCCACCAATCTGCTGTATACCAGTTGTCAGAGTTTAATCCAGTAAATATCAACATTAGCATAGCGAATGTAGCGAATAAAGAAGAGACTTGAATTCCTCCATATGCCCGGGTATCCATTGGTTTATGTCCTGTAGTCTGCTTTTTTCTTTCAAAAAGTTTGGTTTTTGAATCTAATGCGTTGGTCCTAGATTTATTTTTTTTAGTATTGGTAATTTTAGAGTTAGTACTACTAGAATGAGTTTTTAATTTCCTCTTCTTTTTCATCCTAGGGGCCTCTCCCCATTGGTATTCATTTTTACAATATGGGCATTCGAAGAGCCCATGAGCTCCGTCATCCATCTCCAAGTCCTCATTACAATTAGGGCATTCGATTACTACCATGAATCGGAATACTACATATGAGATATAACTCCTGTCCCGGCAATGAAGAAAAACATAGTCAGGTTGATGGCTTAAAGACTCTTGGAGGGATTTATGCGCGGACTCGCTGTGTTCCTTGCGGTACTTGTTGTTCTGCCGGCTCTAGCCAGTGCAGAACAAGCATGGCCAGGTGAACCAATAGATAACCACGTACACATGTCATGGGCTGCTCTCACACTTGAAGTGAATGAGTGGGCTGACGATTATCCTGAGATTGTAGCTTTGGCGGATATCGGTGATTCTGAATTAGGAAAGACACTTTGGGTAGTAAGAATATCCGATTGGTCAATGGAAACTAAAGAAAACGGCGACGCTAAAGAAATCATCTACATCGATGGTGGACATCACGGTAACGAATATTTGGGTACAGCATTAGCATGGCTTTCTGCTAAGTGGTATATCAACGGCTGGAATGATGGTAATGAAGAGGCAGTTCGAGTGTTGCAAAACTCTGAAATCCATGTTCTAATTATGCTAAACCCAGATGGAAATGACATCGATACTAGATGGAATATCAACCAAGTGGATTTGAACAGAAACTACGATCACTATTGGAATACTTGCCCTACTACTCAGCCAGGAAGTAGTGCATTCAGTGAATCGGAAACCAGCTCGAATTCGAATTACATGAATACCGTAGTTCCAGACGCGGACCTTTACGTTACTATGCATACTGGAGTTTGGATAATGCTCTATCCCTGGGGCAAATGGCCAGAACAACCCCCTGACTGGGAATTATTTCATGGAATAAGAGATGAAGTTCAAGCCAATATCTCAGATATTCCAATTCAAAATGCGAATCAAGGACTGTACCCTAATTGTGGTACTAGTAGGGACTACGGGTATGGGGTGATGGGCTTCCCAACTTTCACATTCGAAACAGATGATGAACAATTTGTACCAGGTTCGTTTGAATCACTAGATGATCGATTAGAGGAAGAAATGGATGTAATGAGATATCTAATAGACAATGTTTGGTATTGGAGGGCTCGCCTAGTCCTAGATGCTTTTACTCTCGATGATGATGAAGTTACATTCACGGTTAGCAATCTAGGCCACGCCAGTACTAGAAATGCAACCTTACAATATGTAAATGGTGATGATATTCTGTGGCAGTCAAGTAATTTCACTGCCAATGCTAGCGATTCAACCACTGTTACAAGTGCTGGTTTTGACTACGAAGGTGGAGAATGGAGATTATCGTATCAGAAGAGAGTGATAAATTCATCAACATGGGTTAACGAAAGCGTAGATGTTGGCGATTACGAGGTCGGTTTCTTCGCTCAATCTTTGGCTACAATGATGTGGGCCCTACAAGTTGGAATCATACCGCTGGTAGTAGTTTGCTTCTCGTTCTGGTGGGCGCGAGAAGAAAAACCGTTTGCTATGGATGAAGAAATTCCATTGGATGCTGAACTAATAGATTGAGCCGAACCGTGCGCATCTTCAAGAGCAAAGCACCATTCCCCCTGAATAGGTGAGCCAATGAAGATTAATGTTAACACCAATGAAAACATCAACGGAACTCTAGTACTTCCATTGTGGCAAGGTAGCAGAAATATGATTGCTGGAAGCGAGTCTGGATTACATAGAGGACTCAAAACCCAGATAGAAACAATTCTACATGATGGTGATTTCAAGGCTAAATCTGGCTCCGCAATGACTCTTGCTGGCACAGAAGGCGGCAAGGCACTACTTATCGGACTAGGTAAGGAAGACGAAGCAACCCTTCAATCAATGAGGGAGTCTGGAGCAAAAGTTACGGCAAGCCTTGCTAAAATTCATGGTAAAACATTGACCGTGAAGTTCCATGGAATGGAAGACGCTCACATGGGCGCATTTGTTGAAGGAATGATTCTCAGAGATTATTCATATGATCATTACAAGTCGAAAGACGAAGATTCAGATGATACCGAGATTACTGTTAATGTCACATGCGAAGATGAAAAAACCGAGGTTTTGGCCAAGTCGGCTGAACTTTCATCCGCAGTTGCAACCGGAGTATACCTAGCAAGAGACTTAGGAAACGCACCTCCTAATGACATGTACCCAATGGCATTCGCAGAGCAAGCTAGAGAGTTCGGTAGGAAACACGACAATGTCGATGTAAAGATCATCAATTACGACGAAGCACGTTCTTTAGGAATGGGTGGATTAGTTGGTGTAGGAATGGGGTCATACCGAAAGCCATGCATTGTTATCTTCGAAATCAATCCAGACAAGCCTGGTCCAAGTCCTTGTATTGTAGGGAAGGGAATTACATTCGATACAGGTGGTATCTCAATCAAACCATCTCCTTCAATGGACGAAATGAAATATGAT
>JAACDL010000170.1 GCA_009936765.1 Methanobacteriota archaeon | reverse complement strand
TTCGCCCTAAATATCATGATTTTAAGGTTAAAATAAATAAATATATGACTGATGTTGGAGACAATGTCGAGTTACCTCGTGACGCTGTCGGTCAATACATAGCCGAAGGTGAATGGATCTACTCTAGATATCATTCTGAAGATATTCAGTGGAATAATGCTAATCTCCATTCCACTGCAAACCGAGATGCTGATACCTTCGGTATTCATGTTGTCGGTAAGCATGTTGAAGGTGCATCTGGCAACAATGGCGATGTATGGAGCAAGATTTCTCTTGCACAATCTTGGATTGATACTCGCTCAACAACTATTGATTTTGATGGTTCTCCTACCATCGATTCTAGTGAAATGTCTTCGGATCCATTGGCAAATCTGTTTGATGAAGCCGATGCTATGGATGAGGTTTTGGATGATTTAGATATCATGAATGACCAACCTCCTTATCATGAAAACTTGTTTTTCGGTAATACTCTTGATATTGCTTCTTTGCCTGCTTCTTGGGGTGGTTCTCCTTTCGTGGAAACCCAGAATCTGCAAACTGTTGCACTGGCTGCAACTCAACCTGGTGCTGGAAGTATTTCAGCGGTTAATTCCTTTTCTGCGATCTGCGGATTGGTACAGGTTGAAATCTCTCATGCCTCTAGTGGAGACAATAAAGTTGAACTTTATCTTGATATTGACACAAGGGGGTCAAAAGTATGAACGGTGAAACCGTGATTCAGGTCACAAAGTGGACTACTGTAATTAATCACTTAAGAAACAATAGAATCGAGTACCTTCTATTGATGGGAATTCTACATATCGTAGGAATTACCCAAAAAGCATATTCACAGGTTTCTGGAGTGTGCTTGTAATGGTTCAATGCAATGCAAAAACTCAGAAAGGTCGCAGATGTAAAGCAGCTGCAGTTAAAGGTTCCAAGAAATGTCTATTTCATGGCGGTAAGAAACGCAAGTCTACTAAGCGTACTTACAAGCCTAAAAGGAAAACATCATCTCGTAGGCGATACTGATGTATGGAAGCCTCGTCCGAGGGGGCCTTTCCTTCATCGAGCCAGAATATCCTTCTGATCGTAAGTTGAAAAGAAATTTTAAACAAACTACTGGTGTAAATACCAGTAATGCCAAGTTGGCGAAAGCCACATGGGCTACTCAAAGAGCATTTGCTTCAGGTCTTGCTCTTGCTGCAATGGATGGCCCATTGCCATTTGGTGATGTCCTTGGATTTTCAGTTGCTGTCGGCGGTTCTGTCGTCGCATGGATGGATTATTTCCTAGACTAGGATTATATCTTCTTAAAATGCCCTTGATCCGAAGGATTGCTTTTGCTTAAAAGAGGCCTAACGGGCCGATGTCAAAAGCAGGCTAAAAGTGAAGTGAAACTGAACAAAGGTAGGCACCCCCTATCAGAAAAGCCCTCTTTTCTACTATTACGGGGGTGCCGTTACCCTTAACAAAAGCATTACTGCTCTAGCATAATCAGTGTTAATGGTTAACAGGGTCGACCCAATGTTAATATAGCCCCGGCTCTTGGGCATTAACATGGAGACAAAAAATAAGAAGTTCTTTTGTAATTTTGGAGCTTGCCAATTTAAAGCGGCTTCTTTTGATGAGATCGTGGAACACAGATTGAAAGTACATCGTATGATGCGAGTTAGAAACCCATTGGTTGATGGCTCGGCTATCGGTGGAACACCTGATAAGATGTACCTTCCGGAGCCTCTCTGGGCGTATGTATCAGTAGGTGAGGAAGAATGAAATGTTATTTGTGTAGGACTTATCCTGAACAATTAATGATGTTAGTCGAACATTGCCATTGTGAGGATGAAGAAGAATGAAGTTTAAACCAAAACTCCAAAAAAGATTTTGGTTGGGCACTGTGTGGATTGGCCATACAGTAGACGGCAAGATTTCTGCTGAAAATCTTAGAGTTTTAAACGAACTTCCAACGGAAGTTAAAATGGAGCAATATCGAGAATGGTTTTCTCGTGTAGCTCAACACCCATCTGTTCAATGGATTGAAGGACAGATTGAGGTCGGCAGTGAAGAGAACTCTCTTCACATTCAAGTTGCTGTTAAAACTCACGACTCTAAGAGGTGGGAGTGGATGGCGAAGAATCTCAAGGCTTCGTGGCAACCTGCCGAAAACTGGAACGCAGTATCAAATTACTGTGTGAAGAAATCAGATCGGGTTGAGTATCTTGGCGCTCACGGCAAGAAACCCGATTCAAAGAAAATGCAAGGTGATGGCTCTGCTAAACTTAGAGCCCTTGACCACTTGCGCAATGGTAAATCTCCTGATTGGATTGCAAGAAATGATATGCAAGCGTATTTCACGCATCATCATGCGATTATTTCTACATACAAAGCCTTATTAATCGCCGACCGCCGTAGGCATCTTGAGGAAGAGTAATGGCAATTAGCCGACAGAAATACACATTTGATGGAGCCGGGGTATATTATCTCGATTTATGGAGAAATACCTCTATTCAGGAAAGAAAACTTTGCAGACAAATGCAAGTTGCTAATGTCCATGGTGGACTTCTTTCTGATGGTGACGATTCAACTACAATTCATTTCAATGTTGTCCCGGACAACTGGATGAATCGTTCTGCGATCCGCAGAGGTTTCAAGATTTGGAACAAGATGAATAAGCAAGCGTTGGAAGGCATCGAAGGTGCCATTCGCCCTAAATATCATGATTTTAAGGTTAAAATAAATAAATATATGACTGATGTTGGAGACAATGTCGAGTTACCTCGTGACGCTG
>JAACDL010000169.1 GCA_009936765.1 Methanobacteriota archaeon | reverse complement strand
TTGACATCGGCATACCAAGCAAAGACTGATAGCCAAACTCAAACCAGACGAATTATGGATTATTCAAAGCCTCAATCTATTGAAATTAATTCGGCGGCATTAGAAGAAGAACTGAGTAGCACTCAGGTTTGGCCAGATACCAATTCTAAATGGTTGATTATAGGCGCTGTTTTGAGTTTTTGGTTACTTCTATTTCTGATGTCAGTTCCCTGTTTGTATTATGCAATCAAGGAGAGAAATATGACTCTCGTACATCCTGGGCATCCCGGCACCCATCTCGCGCAAAAAACTGTTGTAATATGTGGAGTAATTGTTGGATTACAGGTAGCACTTATGCTACTGTTAATGAGTGGCTCTGGGGATATAATCCTCGTACTTTTGTCATGAATTAATTCACTCGAATGGGTCGAGATTAATCAGTTGCTCAACATCTATTCTCTTGTAGCCGCGCTCTTCAGCATCCTTTCCTGCTCGAACCAGCATTCTTCGAATCCATCCAAGCATCATCAAATCCTTCATTTTGTCTAGTGAATCGATAAAGGTTGCAGGATTGCTTCCTAGTTGGGCATGCTCGCGAATATTCTGTCCGGTCTCATCCACAACTTCGTAATACAATAGAAGGAGTTCTTCAACTGCTGCATCTGTAATCGGCATTCCACCAAAACTACGTCCTAACTTTCTCAATACCATTGGGGTCAAAGCAGAACCACTGACCTGGCCTTCGAGAAGGTCTTCTTCAACTTCTTCTGGTGGCGCCATTTCGCTATTTGATTCATCGTTTAATGGAACGTTTGCTGTCTGAATATGACGAGGCTTAATCGTGCTAACTCGGTCTTTAGATGCCGCCATTTCAGCATTATTGAGTGTACGCTTGAGATAGGTTTCAAGATGTTCAATTCCGGCTTGAACTGCTTCTGAACCTACGCTCTCGAGATCAGATAGCCTCTCGATCATCAATTCTCTAGTTCGATTGTAATTCAATCGAGTACGGTTTGTATCATCGAGAGTTTTCTTGTCGGGTGTTGCAGAGAGTGTAGCAGATTCCATAGCCGGAACCATGCGGTCTATTTCTGCAACTAACATTTCCACTAGTTGCTCTTTTACAGCACCTGAGAGGCGCATTTCTGTAAAACCTGAGGATACGAACCCGATATGACTTGAAGAATACGGTTTGGCCATTTTCACTCCACCAGCCCGTCCTCACGGCCGATGGCTTGTGAGACTTCCCATGCGTGGAAACATTCGTGTCCACCTAGAAAACCGCCTGCTTCTCGTGCTGGACCAATGAATTCTGAAGCACAGAATTGGCAAAATACATGTACAATAATTTCGTTGAAATATGTTCCATTTGGAGTTACCCTCTTTACAATTCTCTTACCAACATCTGACTCATCCCAGTCACTCATCTTCTCTGTAAAGTCATCATCTAGTACAATTTTTTCAGTCATGATATCACCATTCTGTAATCCAAGGAATTGCTCCGTCTGCTGTGATTGGACGCATTCCTTCATCGTCTCTAACCCATGTGTCTTCGCTGCCAATGCTACCATCTGCATGGACAACTTTGGGCTCGATTGCCATAGTTCCACCGATTGGTAATGGGCGGTCAAAACCTTCTGCGACAACAGGAGATTCGTCGAGTTGCAGTCCAAGTGAATGCCCTAAGAATTTAGATTGGTCTGGCGCCGCCCCCATGAGATTGCCTGCATGTCCTAATTCCTCAGCTAATGCGTACGCCTGCCTCCATGCTTCAGAGCAATCTAGGCCTTGATCCCGAACATCTACTACGACTTCTTTGACTGCAACCATGTCTCCTAATCGCCCTTGCCATTCATCAGATAATGAGCCTGCAACAAACATTCTCGTTGCATCGACAACATAGCCGCGGTGAACATGAACTAAATCCACTAACACTGGTTCATTGGCTTTGATTGTAGTAAATCCACTACCCATAGAAGACATAGGATGAGGTCCAGTTCCTCCAACTGCTGAGTCAAAGAAAGAAGGAATCCCTCCTGCCCTACCTGCAACAATAACGCCTCTGTCGCACTGGAGTGGGAAACGCCTCATCTGTACATTTCCGCCAAATCCGGCGGCTCTACTAACCGCCTCTGCTGCTGCTACTAATTCGATTTCTGGGACGCCTTCTCCGCCAACTGCTTCGACTGCTTCGAACATTTGCATTTGAATTTCAGCGGCATCAGCCATCATTTGTAATTCCCATTCGCTTTTCACTTCACGTTGAGTATGAACTATCTGGGTACAATCTTTGCTGGCCCCAATCTTTGAGGCGAAATGGGTTGCGAATGAATGAGGCAACTCCCCGAACTGCATGGACGGAATACACCCTATTTCTGCTGCAAAGGTCGCCAACCTGGGAAAGGATTCTACTGTATGAGGTGAATCACTTCCGCCTGATTCATGCTTAGCACGAGAGATGGAGCGGCGAACAAAGAAGCGAGATTTGCCTTCTGCTGTGACCAATAGAGAGCCATTTTGCCGCCCTCCTGTGTAGTAATACAGGTCGACTGGTGCTTGAATTAAGGCTGCCTCGTGGCCTGCCTCCAATAGCATTGAAGCGAGTTTGGATTGTCTTGATTCAAGTTCACTAACAGGAACTCTCCAATCTTCATCTTCCGGACCAACTAGTGTTGATAGTTCGTCCTCCATGTTACATTGCTGTAGTCAATAGTTCAAAACGACTCCCATGGAAATGAGTGTTGCTTTTTGAAGATTAAATCACTCTGTCTGAATGATTGCAGGCGCATAATCTTCTGTTTGAACGAGCCTGTCTTCTGCAATTGCACAATATTCAGCAGACAGGTCACAACCTACATATTTCCGACCTGTCATCTTTGCAGCCACGGCAGTAGTTCCCGAACCTAGGAATGGATCAAGCACTACATCCCCTACAAATGTGAACATCTCAATACAACGCTTTGGTAACTCAACAGGGAATGGTGCTGGATGATTTACTCTCTTGGCTGATTCTGTAGCGAATGACCAAATGGATTTGGTTTGTTGAATGAATTCCTCTTTACCAATTGTATCGATTCTTCCTTCTGCTCTTTCTGATTTAGAACGAGGTAATTTGTAATCGCCTTTTGAGAACATCAAGAGGTACTCGTGGATATCCCTCAGGCATGGATTTGATGCCGATTGGAAAGAGCCCCAAGCGCATGAAGAGCCTGCACTAGCAGACTTATCCCAAATCACTTCGCCACGATGCATGAATCCTATATCGTGCATAATCAAATTGACATGGCTCGTTAATGGAATATACGGCTTGCGCCCTAGATTTGCAACATTGACTACCATTCTTCCACCCGGCGCAAGTACGCGATAACATTCAGCAAACACATCATGAAGCATACTGAGGTATTCAGTCAACGAGAGGTCTTCATCGTATGCTTTTGATGCATTGTATGGGGGAGAAGTTACTACCAAATGTACACAATTATCTGGTAGTGGCATCGATTTGGAATCGCCGTTAATTACAACGTTTTCTAGCTCGCTCGGGAATTCAACAGTATCCCCTACATCTCTCTGAGAAACTAGGTCGTCATACATCTTTGAGCCATAATAAACCGAAGAATCGTGACCTTCACGTTTTGAGACCCCGAATGATGAAGTCGTGGTCTTAGCACGTTTGCGAGGTCCTTCTAGGGAGTCCTCGCGCGCCATGCTTGTCATCGCTCAACAAGGGTATATGACATTTCGCGCCTTTGCCTATCATTGGACGCGCGTTTGAACCAATCGTATCAAAAACCGTGGGCTAGTCGGATTGTCTGATGGCAAAGGTCCTGACCCTCGACGAGGTCGACCTCGAAGGGCGCACCGTATTGGTTCGCGTAGACATCAACTCCCCTCTTGATCCAATCAATAATGTATTCTTGGACGATACTCGAATTCGAAGAATCATTCCTACCCTGAATAAACTTACAAAGTCAAAAGTTGTTCTTTTGGCACATCAATCTAGGCCAGGTAAGAAAGACTTCACATCCACTCTTGGGCACTCCAGGGAATTGGGAAGATTGCTTGGCCGTAATGTGAAGTGGGTTGATGACATATATGGCAAAAAGGCACTAACTGCTATCGAGAATATGGAAGATGGCGATTTATTGATGCTCAACAACGTTCGAATGGATGAGGGCGAAATGACCACTAAGGGTGATTTCGTTGCTATGTCTGAAACTATGATGGTCCAAAACTTGTCAATGATCGCAGACGCATTCGTTAACGATGCTTTTGCATGCGCTCACAGAAGTTCTCCATCAATTGTAGGATTTACCAATGTATTACCTTGTGTTGCTGGTGAATTAATGAACTATGAATTATCCAAGTTGGGGCAAGCACTTGAAAACCCGAAAAGGCCGTGTATTGCAGTTCTTGGTGGCATCAAAGTCGGTGATTCTGTAGTAGTTGCCGACAACATGCTCAGAGGAGGCATCAGTGACCACATCTGGGTAACAGGGGGGGTAGCAAACCTGTTCCTTCACCTTTCAGGTATTGACCTAGGGGAATTGAATGTAAATTTCTTGAAGAATGAAATCAAGGAAAAGTGGGACGAAACTGTCGCTATTGCTAGCGCTCTGTTGAAGGACTTCCCTGAATGCATCATCATGCCTAGCGATGTTGCATTGAACATTACTGGAAACCGTGTTGACCATCCATTGAAAGATCTGCCAATAGAAGCGCCGATTTTTGACTTAGGAATCACAAGTATCCAATCATTATCCAAGGCGATTAAGAGTGCAGGAACAATAATTCTGAATGGGCCAGCCGGCGTTTTCGAAGTTTCTGATTTCGCACTAGGCACTATTGAGATGCTCAACGCATGTGCAGAGAGTGAAGGATATGCTGTAATGGGTGGCGGCCACACTGCGACTCTTGTCAGCCAGCGCGGACTTGCCGACAAAATGGGGCATGTCTCTACAGGCGGAGGGGCTTCTCTAGAGTTGTTAGCCGGTAGAACTCTTCCTGGCCTGGCATCCTTAGAAGAGTCCGCTAAGCAATTCCGGTTTTCTATTTCTAAGCCGCTAGATCACCAGTGAGGTTTTGGATTATTTATCTACGGTTAGTTAATAATCACTTGAAATCCAACTCGTATAGTACATTGATTTCATCTAACACTTTGTTATTGATTCTGACTTTGGTGTCTGAAAAGAAATTGGTCTTAGTGAATGTTACGCCATGAGACTTCTTTTGTAAAATTATCAATTCGGACATCAGATAATTTACAAAACTTCCAGAAATATTTGTTCTAACATCTTCCATTTCCGGGCCATTACCAAATATTGAATTTTCAATCCTTGCTGTTTTGAGACCTTTTTGATGACCAATTACATCGTTGTATGAGGTATTAACTGTCATTATGGATTGCAATATACTCTTTATTTCAGATTTTACGCCACTATCGTCGTAATCTAATAAGTCAGAGAAAGTAAAGTATGATGGTTCTGGATCATTACCTCTAGAAATCGCATATTCAATTTCCGGAAGCCGCTGATCGATATATTTCAATAAGCCAAACTGTAATACTTCTAATATTTGATTAATGCTTTCTATAAACTTCTCATTGTCTAATTTTATACCGCGAGGATTTAGCAACCTCCATAGGTGATAGCAAATCTCCCAATCTACAAAATTTTGGGGCACACCAGCAATTTCATCAGAATTTGAAAATATTAGTCTTTGAAGGCTTTGCCATTGATTGAATTTGAAAGATTTCGAGCGTTTTGGTCTTGGAATGAACTCGGTGAAGTCTAGTAAAGTGTGGCCTAGTTTCATCTTCTTTTTCCTTTCGAAATCTGAAAGTTTTTCATTAGCAAATTCTTGAATTAATGAGAACTGTGCATCATAAATCTCATCATATATTGTTGAGGACTTTTCATCGTGATTAATTCTTAGATACTTGTGTAGATCAAATCTCTTTGATAGGCCTTGAGTTAGTAATTTATTCTTCTGAATATTTTCCCAGATTCCATCTAACTCAGGGAAAACCGAACACAGATGTAAGAACCACTCCCAAGTAATCCACATCTCCCGATTTATCCATTCACCCGGGGAAATTTCAACTAATTTTTCTACCGACAGGTAATCACTGGATCGCCTCTTCCTATCAACGAAAGCTGAATCCAAGAATCCACTCAGGTCATCGATATAAGTCTTAAAGAAGCGTCCTGGAATAGTTTTGATTGAGGTGAAG
>JAACDL010000168.1 GCA_009936765.1 Methanobacteriota archaeon | reverse complement strand
TGAGCAAAGAGCGTGCTGCAGCTAAAGAAGAAATAGAATCTATTAATGAGAAGTTGGAAGACCCTGATTTGGATAAGAAGACTCGAAACTTACTCGAAGAAGATCTCAGAGAACTCAACAGTCTCCTGAGTATGTTCGAAGCCGGCGGAGACGACTGAAGAAGGTGGAATAATGAGTGAGGAACTGCAACTTCAGAACACACTCGACCTGCGATACATGCAAGTTGAGATGAGTCTGCTGACTGGAGATGCACTCCCCGGCTCTAACTTAACGGATTCGTTTTTGAACAGTGAATTTGTAACACTGATCGAAAAAACAAAATCCGGCCTGATATGCTATATCAAATTTGAATATAATGATATTTCTGCCCTAGGTAATGACCATGGGGGCTTGGATATTCTCGAAATAAAATCTTTGACTAAGAATTCTGCTTTGGCTAGAGTGATATTGAATGGACCCATAGCAATGATGTTCTGTGAAGACAATGAAGTGTGGTGGGTAAATCCGACATATCTCAACCAGACTGGTCTTTCTCTAACCATTCGAGGAACTCGTGCTGGTTTGACGAGCATTAGAGAACGCTTATCCCAACTAGTAGGGAACGGGTTCAGTGTTAAATTAGGTGCTGAATCGATGCACAGCCCGGAGTTTAGGGATATGCTTCCTCAAAAACAACGATTGGTTCTAGACAAAGCGATTGAAATGGGATATTACAGTCGTCCAAGAGGTTGTACTCAGCGAGATATTGCAAATGTCATGAACATCAAGCAAGCAACTGTCAGTGAACACCTACAATCTGCTGAATCCAAGATTATCAATTCAATCGGAAAATAATGGGTCCCCCTATCATGAATGGGGGTCAACCTATGGTTAAATCGCGCACACGCGAGGCATGCGCCCAGTTTCACTACGAACATCAGCCCTAATGCTAACGCTAATCATGGTACTAATGCCCATGACTCCGTTTGCTGACCAGAACTTCAAATCAAGCGACTCCGCCTCTGAAGAAACTGGTGAAGAACTCAATGAACAAATAATCATGAGTTCAGGCAACACTGGAAACGCCGATTCATTGGCGTTCAGTTTGCAATCCGGATGTGCTATCGGTGCATCTGGCAACATCAAGTGCTGGGGTGACGGTAGTGAAGGTCAACTCGGTCTAGGTAATACTCAGAACATTGGAGACAGTATAGATGAAACTGGCACTGATCTCCCGTTCGTAAACTTGGGAACTAATGCATCTGTCGACAAGGTTGTCATGGGCGAAGACCATTCTTGTGCACTATTCACAAACGGTTCAGTCAAGTGTTGGGGAGAGTCCTCAGTTCTTGGTTTGGGCTACTCATCAAGCAATGGCGGATTCGGTGACGGATACCTTGAGACCGGTGACACATTGCCATTCATGCAATTCCCTACTGGCCGACACGCTACAATGATTGAAGCTGGAAAGAGCCACACCTGTGCAGTCATGGACAACAACGACCTAATCTGCTGGGGAGACAACTCCAAGGGACAACTTGGCCTAGGAGACACTGACAAAAGAGGAGATTCGTCTGGAGAAATCGGAACAAATTTCGAAGTTACCAGTGTACCTACTGGAAGAACTGTTGACAGCATGGCATTGGGCTGGGACCACACCTGTGTTGTTTGGGACAACAATAGCGTATCTTGCTGGGTAGGCAACGACTACGGACAACTCGGATTGGATTCAACCACCGATATCGGTGACGGAGCATCCGAAATGGGAGACAATCTGGATTTCCTAGACCTTCCAGGAAATGCTTTCGCAATCACTGCAGGTGATGGATTCACTTGTGCATTGATAGTTTCAACTTCAGCATACATCTACTGCTGGGGATTGAATGACTTCGGACAACTTGGAATTGAATCTACAACAAACGTAGGAGATGGTTCTGGAGGCTCTATGTCCTCTATCACTAATATCAATTTGCAAGCCACAGGTATTCGGGGTCTCGATGCTGGGGAAGACCATGTGTGTGTTATTGTTCAAGTCGTGGGTTCTTTTCCCGTCCAATGCTGGGGTAATGGTGCAGATGGACGCTTAGGATATGGAAGCCAAGACAGTAGAGGTACTGGCCCTGGTTCTACTAATGGAATGGGCAGTAACCTGCCTTATGTTCGATTAACTTCTTCTTCTAATCATGCTGCATATAGGGTGACTGATATCGAAGTTGGCGCCGGAACAACCTGTGTGATCATGTTGAACAACGATATTGTTTGTTGGGGTGACAATGGAATCGGGCAACTCGGATATGGAGATACTGAAGACCGTGGAGATGGTCAAACTGATCTACCATTCCTTACTGAACTTTCATTGAAATTGGATGAAGAAGCAGGGGAGGACTCTTGCGATATTCTTGCAGTACCTGAAGCCCGCAATGAACTTGACAAGAGGCTCGATTCAGATTCTAGCGATACTGGTGACCTGATTTCGATGTTTGAAATCCCAACTACTGGATGCCCATCAATCGCATACTACGACTCTGGCAGTGGCAACCTCAAGTTCGCTGCATACGATAACGGAATGTGGTCTGTTGAAACCCTGGCCAGTGACTCAGGAATCACAGACATTGACCTTGTTGTCGACTCTAACGGTATTCCACATATATTCCACCTGGGACAATCATCTGATTTCCAATACACTACAAAAGAAAATGGAATATGGAGTCAAAGTTCAATGGGCATTTCAGGAGATCGATTTACAACATCTATCGATTCAAGCGATGTGATATCCTTTGTTGAAGTAGAGGATGGGGCTACAAGTAGCATCACAAAGTACACTTGCTCCAGTTCATGTGGAACAAGTTCTAACTGGAATATGGCAAACACGGTAGCACAAGATGCAGTTAGCATAGAAACTACCGATGGTCACCAAGTTTTTATTCCTGATTCACAAGATGGCTTGTACTATCGTATCGACTCTGCAGGCTCCTCATACCTTGTATCTCGTGAGGTATCACAATCTGACACCTACATGGTTACAAGCATCGATTCTGCCCCTGATGGAACTGTTGGTATCGCTCACACAAACGATACAACATTCAAGACCTACTACTCGCACTGTTCAAGCGCTTGTACTTCTGCATCTTCATGGAGCACAGAATTAGTATCCAATGATACCTCCAGCGAGGTAGTATTGCAATTTGATGGCGATGGAACGCCTTGGATTCTTCTTACTCACAACACAACTGGAGCAACTCTGTTCTCTAAGTACAACGGACAGTGGGATGGCCAAGCAATATCTGCATGGCCAGGTGCTGCTGATTCCTTTGGAATGATTATCAACTCTGCAGGATACATTTACACTTCACTACACCTAGTAAGCGCTGGAGAATTATGGGCAGTTACCAACCCTGCAGTTGCAGGCGCAGGTTTGTACGTGGATGCTGATGGAGATGGCTGGACTGGAATGCAAGAGCTTTCTTGTGGAACAGACCGCATGGTTTCTTCATCCACTCCAGTCGACTTCGATGTGGATGGACATTGTGACTCCCTTGACACGCATGTCGATTTGCCAGCAACTGGAGATTCTGATGTTCTAGCACAAGGAATGGACTTCGCTTGTGCAATTGTTAACGAAGGCGAAATCGAATGCTGGGGTGACAACACCTACGGCAAACTGGGTGGTTCTGCACCTGGTGTTTCATGGCCAAGTGGATTCACAGCAATCAGCATCGATGCTGGAGAAAGCCACGCATGTGCTCTATCTGCTGAACTCCAAATTATGTGCTGGGGAAGAAACAATTACGGTCAAATTGGAATCAACACAACCTCCGTATCAGAGCCTCCAACTATCCTTAACACCGATACTTTAGGTCATCAATGGGGAGGAGTTTTGGCTGGATCCCTTGAAGTTGCATACCATGACTTAGCAGTTGGAGCAAACCACGTTTGCGCGCTAGTAAATCAAGAACATTATCAGCACAATGCCTATGACGATGAACATGTTGTATGCTGGGGTAATGGTGCTGATTCTCAAACAGGCCAGTACGCAGTAACCAACCCTACGGCCGGTTACGATGACGACTTCGAAACTGGCAGTCCATCTTCAATATGGACCATAGAAGGAACTAGCGGTCAATTCGGTTCTAGATGGCTTGTGGATACCACCGATGCTTCATCTGGTTCTAATTCTTTCAAATCCAGCACTCACCAATCAAACTCAGATGTTGGATTCTCAATTACAAAGCAGTTCCAGAGTGGTTCTGTGTCCTTTGATTACAAAACCGATACCTGTCCTATTGCAAACTCTTGTAACGATAGACTAGTTTTCTATATTGACGGAATTGAGGTCAACTCTACCAAAGGACAAATGACTGGCTGGTCTACTTACACTACAAATGTCGCTACAGGAACTCACACCCTAAGATGGTCATTCATCAAGGACGGCTCCACCGCCAACGACGCACCTGGGGACTATGTCGCTGTTGACAATATCGATATCCTTACTGGTTTCGTAATCGAAAGCGGGGGCGTACTAACCGAGCCTCAGCGAATGGACATCAACACAAATGGAAAGGTGACCTCAATAGTCGCTGGTGAAAGGCATACCTGTGTTACTAACCACCTAAGTGAGTTGCTCTGTATGGGATACAACGGTGGCAGCAACAACATGGTGCTGGGCAATTCCAGCACAACTGCGGATAATTCATCCGAACTTGTAAAGGTCGACGTCGACTTTGGCACCAGCGATGTGAAAGCAGTGTCAGCTGGTTACGATACAAGTTGTGCAATCCTTGACAACAGCACTCAAGCGTATTGCTGGGGTAAGAGAGCAGATTGGTCAGATTCTACAGGAACTACTCAATGGGGAACGACTCTCTTAGGAAACTCAACCAGTGCTGCAATCGATGGAACCTGGGTTGATATTGGCACTGCAGGTGACCGAATACATTCAATCACCATGGGAGAAGTACATGCTTGCGCCAATGTAGAGAACACAATCGAGTGCTGGGGTATAGAAGAATCTGGATCATTTGGTTTGTCCTCTTCTTCTGTTGATAGTTACAGCACGCCTCAAACTATTTCTGTCCCATCTGGGCTAACTGCTAAGCAGGTAGTAATCGAGCATTCTACTGATTCTACATGTGGTGTTTTCGAAACCTCATCTGGCGCTCACACTGTGATTTGCTGGGGAGATGAAACCACTGTTGGATATACTTCATCAAATCCGGTAACAGCACTAAGCAATGCACCAGTCGAAGATCCAAATGGTGATGACTTGGAAATGTATGAAATATCGAGTTCTCCTGATGATATTGTAGATCTACAAATGGGCGAGAAACATGCCTGTGCATTATCCAGACAAGGGTTTGTGAAATGTTGGGGTGACAACAGTAACGGGCAATTAGGATATGGAACGTCTAGTAGTACCAGTATATTTCCAGGAGGTGGAAGGATGGGGCACGGGGAAAACCACCCATTAGTCTACTTTGGTCAGAACAGAACTGTTACTCAAATCGATGTAGGTTATAGACATGCATGTGCCCTCTTGGATAATGGAAGTATATCCTGTTGGGGTAAGTATGAATATTGGGCATTCACAAATGAATATGGATCGTCAGGAACTAAATCTGCCCCAGTGATTTTGACAGCATATGGAACAGATAACGTGAAAGTAGCACTTGGAGGTCTGTCTTCTGTATGTGTTCTTAAAGAATCTGGAAAGGTTGCCTGTACAGGCAAAGCGCGACCTCTTGGAACAGATTCATACAGCTCGAATTATAACAATCCGGTTGACATTATCGTAGCACACCCGTCTGAAGGAAAAGTAGTAGATCTTATCGGAATGAAAGAGGACCCTCATGATTCTGGCTTCTGTGCAATTTTCGAATCCGGTGCAACAAAATGTTGGGGATACAACACTAACTTCTACCAAGTCCGACTACCCCAAAACGTGAACATACCTTTCAACTTCTACGATATGCATGGCATTCTAACAGAAGATATGGAAATTGGTGATAATTATGGGTGTATGGTAGTCAGTGCCACCACCGAATTGAATGATGCAGTACAGTTAACTCCTGAAGCAGGAGAAATAGTATGCTGGGGTCAAGGAAGTAATGGGAGGACTGGCTTAGGTACTAGCAGTGATTACCAACTTGATTCAACAAGTAACACCATGGCGCCTCTAAACTTCAATGGAGTTTCAATGATTGATGTGGAAATCGGGCCAGGAGCAGGCAGTGCAGGGCACACTTGTTCGATTTCGGATGATAGACAACTATACTGCTGGGGCTATAATAACAAAGGCCAACTAGGACAAGGCAATAGTAATTCCATAGGGGATAACCCTGGCGAAATGTCTGCATTAAACCCTATTGACATCCTTGGAAAATCAAAGATTGTCGCTCTAGGGGGGCAGTCTACATGTACTGTTACTACCAATAATCACGTGTACTGCTGGGGAGACAGTAATTCCAAAACAAATTGGGGCTTCGACTACGTCAGTTCAAGCAACATTGGTGATGGCCCGGGAGAAATGGGTGTAAACTTGCGACCAGTTCCAGTTATTATGACTCCTAATGATTACGACAATGATGGAACCATCGATCTGTGGGATACAGATGATGATAACGATGGATTCCTGGATGGGAATGATGATTTCGAGTTAGATGAGTGCGCTCATATGGACACTGACGGAGACGGTCGGCCAGACGAAATTGTATCAAATTGTGTCACCGATCTATTCGAGGACTTTGATGATGATCAAGACCAATGGACAGATATTAAAGAGCAAGCTTGTTTAACTAACTCTAAATCGAGTACAAGCGTACCATTTGATATAGACAATGATGGAACTTGCGACTTCGTAGACACCGATGATGACAATGATGGTTGGAGTGATATTGATGAGCAAGCATGTGAACGCAAAGTATGGAACGAACGCAAGATTGTTGAGCACAGTTCCAGTTATGCTTACCATAGTGATTATCCTACTGGGATAGTGTGGTTACAAAACAACAAAGGAATGGAATACCAAACTGTAGGCATAGGTCGTAGTTCTGAATTCATGCGTGTTGGAGGAAGTTGGGCCGGTAATTCCCTTTGGGAGTTGCAAGGTGATAGTGGCCAGTTAGGTTTCGATCATGCTGCATATGGACAAGGAGTATACCTAGTAAATGATGAGAAACTTTTGTACTTGGAATATAATGCTGGCAGCAGTAGCGCCAGCCCAATTAGCAGTACAATCTACCAATTCAATCAGTTTCCCCAGACTCCCGTTCAAATTAACCAGCACCACGAAATTGCAATCTCGGACGAAGGCTCAATCTTCCTAACCACCAACACAGGTATTGTGAATATTGACGGTGGGGTAACCAATTACATCGATTACCCTAGTGGAGTATCATTACAAGTCAGTGATTCGAAAAACAAGCAAATTGCTGTTGATTCGAATGGAGATTTGCATCTGATTTCTTACCATACACAAGCCACAAGGATTTACACATGGATTTACGATGTATCAAGTGAATCTTGGAATTCAGGATTGGATTCCTTCCCAGGTTCATTGGGTGATGTAGGACCAGGAAGATCTTCTTTCACTGTTGATTCTTCTAACCAGCCGCATGTGGCCTTTATGAAAGGAGCATCTACAACCGATTCAACATCTTATGTATCGTACGATTATTATGACAACGCTTGGCAAAATTGGGTCAATAGATTCACAGATTATACACCATCTGGAAATCACGGAGTTAGCCTAAAACTCGATTCTAATGACAATGTTAACATTGCATGGGTTGACGATACCAACAAATCTCTGTATTACACCACGTTATCCTCTACCTCAAACGCTCAGTCAACTACTTTGATCAAACAAAACTCATATACAAGTTATTGGGTTAACACTCATCAATCACTTGAAATTGAGATTTCAAACGGAGATGACCCTTGGATAATTTGGTCTCCATATAGTAGTCAGTACCAGTATAACAAACTCTTCCACTACGGTTCTGCAAGCGATGAATCAAGGGACTCAGCTAAATATCCGGCTGATCACGATAATGATGGCACATGTGACATGCTTGAAGTTGCCACCTTAGATTATGGTCTTGATAATCTATTCTTTGAGATGGAAATGGATATCTCATACACACCTGAATATCCAGCAATGATGCCAACTGGTGTTGCAATAAGCCCGTCACTACCAGCCGGTTTGACCCTTAATGCGACAACTGGAGAGATTAGTGGTCGTGTTACAACCAGTGATTTCACTGGCTCAAATTACACCATTTCAACCACTTCTGGTGTTGAAGCATGGAGTGATATCATTACAATTAAATCTACTATGGAAAACCCATTATACACCGGTTATCAAAACTTGTTCACAAATGGGTATTCCAACACAAAGTACAGTGCAACAGCCTTCGCAAGTAATGGTGAAATCGTTTCTTTAGAGAGATATCAATCAACCAGTAGCATCACGATAGATGGCATTGCTGCAGGCGGAAATCATGACTCGGATGATATTGTTTTGAGCATGAGAGAGCCTACTGGAGATTACATTTGGGCCAAGAGCATCAGGGGTAATGGATTCTTCATTGCAGATGTTGATGTCGACGACAATGGTAACATTTACGCATCATTCCAAGCAACTGCTACAAGTAGTGACCCTGTTGAATTCAATTTCGATGGAGTGACGATTGACAATAACGGGAAAACGACTGTTATTCTTGCAAAGTGGGATTACTACGGAAACCTACAGTGGGCAATCAATACTGAATCTACAGGAACCTCGACTGATTCAGCAACATTATCCACCGATGCCCAAGATTCTTCTTCAGCAATGGACTTAGATAAGTCAACTGGCGATGTTGCAATAGTCGCCAGGGGAAATACTGCCAGTGATGATTTGAAGTTTGGTGGAATGCAAGTTGGACCATTTGGAACTTGTCTAGGTCATTTGCAGCCTTGGGTTGCGAAAGTCAACACAAATGGGCAAGTACAATGGACAGAAGTTGGTACATCTGACCCAACTAATTGTCAACATGCTAGTTACCCTAGTGTTGTTTTACATCATGATGGTTCTGTGACTGCTGCAGGAAAAATGCCAAATAACGCTTGGGATTATGACTTCGGGTCTTCTTCAGTTGGAGCAGCCGGAGATGAAGGATCTTGGATTGCACATGCAGACTCCTCCGGAAATTGGGTTTGGGCAGAAAACGCAACAACGTTGCGCGGAACTGGTGGCTCGTCGAGTTTAATTGGTGAGTCTCAATACTTTACAATGAACAAGTTTAGCGACGATACTCTATTCTTCGCATACACTAGTGCCTCTTCTTACACTACACAACTTGAAATTGCTGGAAGTTCTGTAAGTGGATATAGTCTTGATTCATACAATCGCACCGCATACGTAGCAACTATGAATCACACAACCAGTGATGTTATTTCACTTGAGAGACTAACCGGATATCATCCAGGTAGTAATGGCCAAGATAACTGGAGAAGTAGTACCCCCTATTCGGCGGTTGATTCTGATGATATTGCTCATGTTTTGGTACCGATTGCAACCACGAGTTCACACCACCTGAGATCTTCTGGATTTGACCAGAACCTAAACAAAGCATATGATGTTGTTTCTTCAAATGGTGGCGGTAACACGCAATATACTACCGACTTTGGACTCGACAACTCGGGTTCCATTTACTTCACAGGCTACCATCATGCTACATTCCTGTCTAGATCTGCATCATTGCTGAGTCAATGTGGCAGCTTCGTGAATGGATGCGCTGGAGTCGATACTTTGGATTCTGGCCAGGAGCGGTTAAAACCGGCGAACGGCATTAGACTCTACAGATTCTGGGGAGATTTCGACCACGAGATAAACTATAACAGCCCATCAGAAGGTGCAAGTAAAACTTTTGAGACTATAGGGTATAATATGGACAATATTGCAACTTATCAGTTAAATGATAGTGCAGGGAATATTAACAATGCAGCCCTTCCTTGTGGACTGTCATTCACTACTTCTAATGGAGTAATATCTGGAACTCCTACTCTTGGTTGTACAGACATTACAAATGAAACATATACGATTACTGTAAATTATGGTGCATCACAATACGCATGGAATAGAAGCCAATCATTCGAGGTGACATTCGGAATAAGTCCTGCATTACCTGTTGTTTCATACAACCCTGCAGATACTACACAGAGTTACACTAGAGGTACTGCAATCACACCAATTACCCCAACTGGAATTACTAATCTAGCAAACCTGCACCACTTTACCACATATCCGCCTCTACCTGCCGGATTACAAGTGAACAGTACAGGACACATTATTGGCACACCTACTGCGAACCAAAGTACTGCAGTCTTCAAGGTGAAGTCATGTAATAGTTGGAATGTATGTAGTGCAGGTGTTCCGTTTACAATTACCATTGACGAACCTGCACCTGTGTTTTCATACGCTGATTCCGAGTATGAATTCTTCAAGGATGTACCAATTACACCTGTAGTACCAACCAGTACTGGCGGAGTACCTTCTTCTTGGGAGATCTCTCCTACGCTACCTACTGGCCTGAGTTTGAGAGGAGACGGTGCAATCATAGGAATTCCATTCGTGGACTCACCTGCAACAGACTACACCATCTATGCTAACAATAGTGGTGGAACTGGAACTGCAGTTCTTGAGATAACAATCAATGGAACTGGTGTTTTCATCAATTATCCATACAATAATGCAGAATTGGCACAATACTCGCCAATGATGGCTTTGTACCCATCTACCTCTGGAGCTGCAGTTATCTCATGGACTATCGAACCAACACTACCTAGTGGCATATTCTTCGGAACTAGTAACGGTACAATTTACGGTACACCAAACACTCTGACTGAGAGTACGGTTTACACAATCAATGCAACCGGAGTTGAAGATTACGGTATTTCAACAGTTACAATTTCGGTTCTTCTAGATACTGATTTAGACAGCATACCGGATATCAACGATGTTGATATTGATGGTGATGGATGGTCTAACAGTGATGAAACAGATTGTCAAACCGATGAAATGGATGATTCTGATTATCCTAGCGATATTGACCAAGATAAGATCTGTGACCTACTTGATACAAGTGATGACAGAGCAATTATCGTCATTTACATGAGTAATAACGTAGAATTGGCAAATGACAGCGCAATGAATCCTCTAGTTCCAATTACCGCTGGTGGAGATATTGATACTTGGGAGATTTCACCGGCATTACCTCTTGGACTAGAGTTCGATGGAACAATGCCTGGTCGCTCAACAAGTGACACAGGAACAATCACTGGTACACCTACTGAACTCAGTGGTGCAACTGTATACACTATCTGGGCTAACAACACAAACTCAGGACAGAGTGGTACATTCCAGATTACTCTGGGCGTATTGCTAGATTCTGATGGTGATGGAATCCCTGACGTCTATGATGACGACATGGATGGTGACGGATGGTCTAACGAAATGGAGAATCTCTGTGGAGAAGACCCACAAGATGC
>JAACDL010000167.1 GCA_009936765.1 Methanobacteriota archaeon | reverse complement strand
TGGTCTAACTACACAAGAAGCAGTTCTTTTGGGACTTGTAGGAACTACTGTATTCGGTTCAGCGATTTCAATGTCTGGAACAGTAATTGGAGACTACAAGAACAGTCTATACATTGGTAACCGTCCTTATCACATCTCAAAGGGTAACATCATGGGTGTTGTTCCAGGAGCAGTAATTGGTGCAGGAGTTGCAATCTTCTTGGCTAATGAATTAGCTCAAGGAAGAATCGATCTAATTGCTCCTCAAGCAAACGCATTCGCAACATTTTCTGTTATATTTGCAGAAGGTCAAGGAGATTTGATGTTACTATTGCTTGGTTTCATGCTCGGAGTATTCGTCGAGTGGGCTACTGGAATGGGAACTTCATTCGGGCTAGGTATGTACCTAGATGTCCCTCACACACTCCCAATGCTAATTGGTGGCGTAGCCCGTGACAGATGGGAAGACAAGCAACTCAAGCCTCGTATTGAAGCGATTAAAGAGAAGGAAGGAACAGTCGTTGCAGAGAAGCAAAGAGCATTAATTCTTCTTGGAACTTTCATGGTTGCAGCAGGTCTGCTAACCGGTGAAGCATTCTTTGGAACCGAAAGCAGTATTCTATCGTTTATCGATTCACTATGGGGCGAGGACTTTGGTTCAAGCATAACATGGCACTTCTTGCGACTTGGAAGCTTTGTAATGCTCAATGTAATGATTGGATATCTGATCTATGCGCTGTTCAAGAGAGCAGGAGTAATTGGCGGCTCAGATTCGCAAGATGCTGAAATAATCGAGGCGTGAACCAATGTCTCGCACACCTCCACTTGTGTGGGGTTTGTTAGTTGCCGGAGTTCTTGGCGTATCCTCAGCAGGTGCAATCTTGTCACATGTTGATGAGATTCCACCTTTGATGCGGGCATCTTGGAGACTACAGATAACAGTCTTAATGTTGCTACCATTTGCAATATGGCAGTATAGTGAGATGGATGTATCTGACAAGCAAAGACTTACTGAGAAGAGAACAATACTGATTATTCTAGGCTCAGGACTTGCTTTGGCCGCACATTTTGGCACCTGGGTTTCTTCCTTGGACCACACTTCTCTGGCACATTCATTGCTATTTGTTACAAGCCATCCCATCATCATTGTAATTGGTACTGCTATATTGGTTAGAAGACCACACAAGTTGGAAACTACTGGGGCATTGATTGGTGTATTAGGTGCAGGTATAACTCTACTAGATGCTAGTAAAGATGGCGACGTCACACTCCTGGGAGATATGCTTGCATTCGCAGGTGCTATTACTGTTGTAGGGTACATAGTGGCAGGAAGGATTCTTCGTGAATGGATGCCAGTATTCGTTTATGCAGTTCCAGTAACACTCATTGGTGCGGTTTTACTGATTCCTTTTTCCATTGTCATGGGTGAGGGAACTGCAGCATTAGGATGGATTGAATCAGATTTACTTTCATGGTTCATCTTGTTGGCTTTCTTGGCAGGCATAGTTGGACACACAGGACTAAACGCATGTCTACGGTGGCTACCACCACTAACGATATCATTTGCAGTAACACTAGAGCCAATTATTGGGGCCTTCATCGGGTGGTTTTTCTTCAGTGAAGCAATACCTGGTAAATGGACTTGGATTGGCGGTTCAATATTGATTGTGGGAATTCTGTTTGTGATTAAGGGCGGTGCTGAAAATGTCTTGGATACTTCTAACTAATGATGATGGGATTGATGCAACTAGTTTACAGATACTTGTAGACCGGCTACATGAGAATGGACACAAGTTGGTAGTATTCGCTCCTAGCGAAAACAATTCAGCAGTGAGTATGAAAATTTCACTAGGAATTCCTCTTACAGTGGTAAACAGAAACGACCCGAGAGAAAATGTTCACCAATATGCGATTGGAGGAACGCCTTGCGATTGTATAATTGCAGCATTAGATGGTGGATTGAAGAAGTTACTACCTGGAATCATTCCTAAGTTAGTTGTCAGTGGAATCAATCTCGGACCAAACATGAGCCAAGATGCATACCATAGTGGAACAATGGCTGCAGCAAGAGAAGCTGGAATGTATGGAGTACCTGCAATAGCATCCTCTTGGTCTTCTTTCGATCCAGAAGGAATGGAAGTTTCTGTTGATGCAACAGTGGGCTTAGTCGAGGCAGCATTGGCAGTATTACCCGATGCTCCAGCAAACCTCAACCGTCCTCATATCGACATTAACGAGCCTCACCTTACCAGTTGGCCAAAAAAGTCTGCTCGATTATGGAGTAATGAGCCAATTACGGCTCTGCGTAATGCATTCGCTGCTGGTGAAATGTTCCTGAATCTGAATGTCCCGCGTGGATGGAGTGGAGAATACAGTTCTACAAGGTTAGGAATGAGATGGTATCGAAACGCCATTACATTTTCAGATGACACTTCGACATTCAAACTAGGAGGATCTAGTATTGATGTTGACGAGGTTGAGCGTGGAGATGTTGATGCTGATATGGAAGGCATGGCCAGTGTCTCTTGCTTGCCTTCATGGCCACAGACTCATCCCCTAGAAGCGGATGTTGAGTTGTTAGCATGGTCATTGGATAACAGTCCTGAGGGACTTCCTATTTGGTTGCAGTAATTAAGAAGACCAAATTCATCGAGAAATCTTTACATTGGCCATTTCTGCGAACTCATCCATAGTTTGCGCCTTATGTAATCAGAATTAG
>JAACDL010000166.1 GCA_009936765.1 Methanobacteriota archaeon | reverse complement strand
GGTCTTTACCGAAGATTTGACTCAATAGTTTCTTACCCAAATGGTTTGCATTATGGTCAAGATGCAAGAAAATGGCTCCATCGTTGTGCATCATCTCTCGTGTCAAATCCAACCTGTTCTCCATCATTGTAAGCCAAGTTGAATCTTGGAATTTGTCCATATACTCAAAATTGTCATCGCTTCCGGTATTGAAAGGAGGGTCTTGATATGCAGTTTGAATCCTCTTTGAGAACTTGTCTCTGATGTTATTTAGGGCCGCGAAATTGTCAGCATGAATCAGCCAACCATCCAACTCATCATCAATTGAATCGAAGGCCGAATCTAAGATTTCGTGCAATAGGTCTGGGAAATGCATGGTGTCAATTGGCAAGTATTGAAATTCCTCATTCAAGGCACCCTCTTCCAAAATGTCCTGGAAGTGGAACGCCTCTTCGACAATTCCAAGAGTTTTCCATAATGGAACTTGGAACTTTGTCATGTTCCCGTGAGCCTCAATTTTTCCGAGCAGTTCTGTGTTCTCTGCCAGCTTGTCCAGTGTTATCACATAATGAGAATTATAGACAAACTTTGGTTTCAACCAAATTCGTCGAAGTTCGTCTTCGAATTGAGCACATAAATCAATTATCGTCCCCATTACCTTGCGATAGAATTGTTCCCTGCGAATTAAACTATCATCTGTATGGTCAATCTCACTGACGAGTTTTTTTCCAGACTCTTCATTCAACCTATTATGTAAAAATTTACCTGCATCCTTGTTGACAAAGAAGTCCACGTTGGTTTGGGATTTGAAGTCATTAATGGCCCGATTTATGACGTCAATTGGTATTTCTATTCCTTCTTTTTTTGCCAATTTAGCAATCTTTTCGGCATTGGTCTTTTTGCCTTTAGTGGTTGCTTCCACCAAAATCGAAATACCAGTCTCAGCCTCAGCGGGCCCATTATACGCATATATGAGGTCCCTTCCATCGGTCATGTAGGAATTAATATCTCCAATTTCAAATCGAATGTGCTTACCAGTTTCACCAACGGGGACAGTCATAGGTTGAGGGATTTGTTGCTTCTTGATGTAGTACAAGTCTTGTGTTTTCCAACTCAGGCTTGTGTCATCTCCAGCACTGAATGGTGTCAAAGACACACCCTCACTTGCGGATGTATCATAGAAATGAATGGTCCCCGTTTTTGGATTAATGTACTTCTTCAGAAACCCGTATGCCCTAGAATAGAATTCATCTTCGTAACCAGCTAAATCATGGATACTTCCATCAATCATTCCCTCAAGTTGGGGGCGGATTTTTTCAGCATACCATTTGGTACGGAAACCGAGCAACTTTTGGATTCCGCTGCCATCATTGAATGAAGTCGTTCGGCCCCCGGACCACATATTGTCGAGTACCTCGTAAAATGCTTCCTTGGCAGACATATTTTCCCCTTTAGTTAACCATATATATAGTGTTTAGACATTCAAATTTTGGCAGAATACTAATTATCGAAATTTTGAATATTATTTGACTCAAGAGTACAACCTCTAATCAGGCAGATTATTCCCTCTTGCTAGAATGAGAAGCAATCGTTTGGCTCGTTGATTGCACCCAATATTCATCTATCGAAGTGCTTCACTTGAGCGTTCATCAAGCAGGCTCTTACTTTGTGAAAGCCATGACAGAGGATGTGAAGGAAATCTCTGTTCAATACCCTTCTCTCCTCAATGTCCTTCGTCCATTCCTTCTGGCGACCCGATTATGAGTCTCAAACATAAAGTCAGCAAGTTGGCTGATTTCTGTCTCTCCAGAGGCGACTCTCAGTTCGAGAATCCGTCGTCCATTTCCTTGCCAGAATGCCAAGAACCGAGAGTATACTCGAGGGTCGGTATCTGGGGCGTTTATTTCCATCAAAAAATGGTTTACTGCTTGTTCTATCATTAAATTAGTTAATTGCATATTATCGAATAGATTATTCTCATCCCCCATATAAATGCGATTGTTAGCGTGGCGCTTTTGTATCAGGAATCTGCCAACAACGAGTATCGTAAATGAACGGTAACTGATAAGTGTAAATGACTCCTACAGCACACATGGCGGGAGACAATTTCGACAAAGGCTGGGTATACATTCTGCATTTTACGATACCTGGTGTAAAATCAAATTATTTCAAAATAGGATTGACCAAGAACCCTGTATCGAGCAGAATCGCAGGCTTGCAAACTGGAAATCCATTCCAGATTGTACAGAAGCACAAATTCGATTCAGAATGCATGGGTCTATTGGAAGGACATTTGCACAAGGTTTTCGCAAAGAAGAGGTTCCGAAAAGAATGGTTCACATTCACTGCTGGCGCATTGAAGAAAGTCATCAAAGAAGGGACTGATTTTTCTGCGGAATACAACGCACATGCTATCAAATTAAGAAAGCTTGACAAACAAACTTCGATACACAACGAAATGAAACCTACGAAAGAACATCTCAAACTCCATAAGGAGGCAATTAAATTGTCAAAACAAATTCAGGAGTTTGATTTGAAGAAAGATATTGCTGGAGAGAATTTGCGAAGATTAACCGGGAACTGTATTGGAATCAGCGGCGTCTCAGGATTCACATCTTTGAGTACGCCTGCACCTTCAGTGAAAGGTGGTGAATTGAAGAAACATGATAAGGCAGAATGGGATAAGTGGCAGAAAACGGGATTATTCAAGAAGGAAGAAGGCATTATCGGGATTGGAACAAAAGCGAAGAATCATGCGAAATTGGATTTAGAACATAAGGCATTGAAGAAAAAATCAACGTCTTTCTTCGATTTGTCAACCTATACCCAGAACGCCAAGTCAAGATCAAAACAAAGTCGAACTTATCATACTGAATACATAGATTGTGTGGAGAAATTAGGAACTTTGAAAGCCGAACTGGATATGATTATCATTCAATTCAAACTTGCTTGTAAGAGGAGAAAGGGGATTGAAGGCGTATACAAGTACATTCGCAGAGATAATCATTCAGAATTTGACAAGAAAAATTTCGCTGAAAATTCCAGGAAGGCCAAGAATAACAAGTGGTTTTACTCCAGCGACCCAAGCCCTACATTCAAAGTTGAGAAAGCTATTGGCTATCTTTAGCGCTTGAAATGACCCACTGAAAGCCGTTGGAAAGGGCAACATCGTTTCAATAGAGATTCTATGGAATTTCCATAAACCGAATTGAATGGATGCACGACGCGTTTAAGGACAAGGCAACCTACCGCAACACATGTCCATCATCGATGCATACAACGAAGCCTGGGAAAACACAGATGCCAACGCACTCGCTGAAATCATTCACGATGATTTCGTCTTTAACCCACACGTGGGCGGAATCACCATGAGCAAATCTGACCTTTTGGGATTCGTAGGAGAAGGCAACACCCCCACCTCTGAGAACAACAGAATTCTTTTCGAAAACGCTGAAGTTGGCGTTGCTCACTCAATTGTTCACTTTGCGAACGATTCTGACTCGGAAGCTGTTTTGTCATTTATGCGATTCAAAGACGGCAAAATCATTCTTATGGAAACTGGTGCTACACCACTTTCGGATAATTACAAACTCGTCGGAACCGAGTGAATTTTCTCTCCAACTTCTGTCGGCTGATTCCCATTGGCTTCTTACGAGTCAAGGGAGTAAAGACTCGAGAACCTCTGATTCAAGACATTCGACACGGCGAGCCCTTAGACTGTTTCAGTCGAACATCTGCTTAATTTTTGAATGAAGACTTGAGACCTTCGAGAATTGTTGGATCCAATTCTAAGCCTCGAGACATTTGTCCTCGAACGTATTGTGTGACTTCTTTTGCTGTATCCTTGGCTTGATGTGTTCTCTTAGCAAGAGTTCGCATTGGCATTGCCATACGATGATTATTGGAGAAATGGTCCTGGTTCTCTTCCAAGAAGTTCCAATACATGTCAGAAATTGGACATGATTTTTTGAAATGAAGTGAACAATCTCCACAATAATCTCCCATCTTTTTGATGTATGGTGTTCCACTAACATACGGTTTAGTCGTCATTACATCCCCTACTGCATATGTTCCCATAGCAAGTACATTTGGCTCGACCACCCAATCATATGCATCGGTGAACATTGCCCAAAACCAGTCGGTCAATTCACGTGGATTTATCCCTAACAGGTTACCGATATTTGCCAGTACCATCAGGCGAGGAATATGATGCGTATATCCCGTTTCAACAACGTCAGAAACAGCAGTATCTAGGCACAACATACCACTCTTTTCACCCCAATAAGTAGGAGGTAATGGGAAATCATTTTCCAACAAATTCGGTGTATTGCGAGGCTTATTCCAATCTCCGTCCCAACCTGCTCCTGCACGGGCTGGGATAATTTCTTTTTCCATTTCGAATCCATCGGTCAATTCGTGAACATGGTGTACAAACTCTCTCCAGCCGATAATTTGGCGAACAAAACCTTCTTTGGAATTTAATGGAATCTCCAATTTTAAAGTGTCATTAAGAAGAGTAATTGGCATTAATCTGTTGAGGTTGAGATGCGATGAAATCGTTGTATGGAACAGTGTTTTGTGTTCTTGTGTCATCGCATCTTCGTAAGGTCCAAACCAATGCATAACTGACGATTTCGCCCAATCCCACAATTGATTTGCATCCTCAATAGATGCTGGAAGATTATCTGGAATAATCTTCCCGGGGTGATGAGAATATTTGTCCTCGACCATTTGGATTACTTCTTCTGTGATTTCATCGATTTCAAAACTGGGCTTTTCTGGCAATTCAACAGCCCCATCCCATGGTAACCGGTTTTGGTCGTCTAATGACCATGAACCTCCGATTGGTTTTCCATTTTCATCGAGCATTATTTCTCGACTTTTTCTTATGTGTCGATAGAACTTGTCCATTCTCCATGGAGGACTATCTCCTACACTTGAGGTGAAATCTTCAGAAGTGGTCAGCCAACCTTTGTGTTCTAATATCCTGATTTTACCATCATTTACAAGATGCGAAATTGATTTCCTGAGGGTTAATTCTGCTGGCTTAGTAACAGTAATCAGTCCATATTCTTCTCCAATCTCTTCTAAGATTGAAGAGTATTCTTTTTCGCTGAACAGATACCTAATCGGATGACCAAGGCGTTGCATCTCCAATGCGAAGTGCCTTTGATTAGACAATTGCAGCGCCAATTTTTGCTTGTGATAAGGCAATTGTTTTGCTTTCCAAGAAGTCTCAATGAATATCAGACCCAATGATTTGGGCTCTGCATCGGGTAAGAGTTCCTGATTGAGTTGGTCATATGCTACGAAGTGCCAGCGTTCCACTCCGTCCGGAGTGTCTAGTATTGACGAAGTAAACACTGACACAACTTTAGGAATGTAATTATGCTTTTCAAAACTTGTTGTATCTCATAGAAGAATACAGACCTTCTTAATCAGTTAGAATGAACGTAATCCATGCCAGAGGGACCTGAAATCCATCGTGCTGCGAATAAGATTCGCAAAGCACTGGAAGGGATGGTCATCGAAGATATTGAGATTACAGTACCTCGGTACTCAGGGTCTCAGCAAGATTTCATTGGTAAGACTGTAAATCTTGTAGAAGCACGTGGCAAAGCAATGTTGATTCATTTTGATGATTTGGTAATGTATAGTCATAATCAACTGTATGGACGATGGACTGTGAACCTAAAAGAAACAGCGCCTAAAAAATGGAATCGTTCCCTCAGAGTTGCATTAACCACTGAAAAACACACTTGCCGTCTTTGGTCTGCTACCGATATTCTGTTGCTGGAACCTTGGGAATTATCAGGACATCCTTATCTCTCAAAGTTAGGACCAGATGTTGTAATCCCTGAAACTACAGTTGAAGATTTGGTTGAACATATGAACCAGAAAAGGTTTCAACGCCGCCGTCTGAAAGTTCTGTTATTGGATCAGGGATTCTTTGCAGGAATAGGTAATTACTTGCGCAGTGAAGTCCTTTTTACATCCGGACTTCATCCGGATAGAACAATTTCATCACTGAGTGATGAAGAGAAGATTAGACTTGCAGAACAAGCGCTATTCCTATCTCGTCAATCGTATGATGTCCCAGGAATAACCGTCGATTTAGACCTATATGACAAACTCAGAAGTGTTGGTATGTCCAGAGGCAGAGCAAGGCATTGGGTCTTCACTCGCAATGGCGAAGAATGTCACAATTGTGGCCATCTTATTGTTCATACAAGACCTGGCCGCAGAAGGTTAGACTACTGTCCGCATTGTCAGCCTGAAGGCTAAAAAATATCTGATGCAATCGAGTGTTTTTGTCTGAAAGAATCAGATAAACAAAAAGGCAATATTGGCTAGCAGCATAGCTACAGTTAGCCACACACTTAGCTTGTGCAACATGTTAAATCGCTTTGTATTGCCATCATCTTTAGCTTGATTTGTTGCTGGAATAATCAGATAACAAGTAGAAGCAGCAAGGAAAGTAAATCCTGAAATCGCCAAGTGAGAATTGCCGCCATCACCTGTAAAGTAAATCACCGCTGAACTAATCGCACCTAATGCTGCAGACAGAGCGAAAAACTTCGGCCATAATGCTCTAATTGCTTTACCAAAATCGTCTTCAGCTAATTTTTTCGAAAGTGTTGGAATAATAATCGCAACTTGAAGGATAATTACTCCGACGGTGACGCCGGGTGTGTAAAAGTGCATGATTGTCCGAGAATTAGGTTATTTAATAATTGAAGCGTTGGAATCTCGGAACAAAGTTATTTTCGATTGATTTACTGTTTGAGGGATTATTTTTCACCATACTTGTCATACAGCACGGTGTGTCCTAGACCTATTTCAATACTAGTCAGAGTATTTTCTGAGTACAACGATATATTCATGATTCATAGTAGAACCTGATGGATTTGCTTTTGGCATTCTTGTATTGGGAATATTTCTTTTCTTCGTTTTTCCAACTTTCTTGAATCCATTTTGTTTGAATGCCCAATCAGTAAAGAGATCCATACGCATTTCCTGACCTCCGGTAATTCTGTTCCCTAGTATGAAACAAACATAACCTTCGAGATTCACCATGCTGGCAATATTCTCTATTGATTTTAAATAATCTCGATAAAACGATAAATTTTTCAGTTGTATTTCTCTTGTTAATTTGAGATGATCTTTTTCGGATCTTCCTTCTTTGCGCCTTGCACTCATTTTTTCAATCGCTCTATCAATCGGACTATATCCAATTTTGTCATTTTTTTTAGCTACAATTCCTCCCAGCATCTCCTTAGCTAATTTGCCAGGGGGCCTCCTGTCCAAGTTCAACCATACATTGGGCAACCACGAAAATTGCTCATAAGCCATTGTAGTTGGTGAATCTCCATATGGCGGAGAGGTGACTACTAAATCAAATCCTGATTTTACTTCCTTTCGCATTGAATCTACAGATT
>JAACDL010000165.1 GCA_009936765.1 Methanobacteriota archaeon | reverse complement strand
ACCCGCTTGCAGGGGTTATTTACATTAAGTGGCGGCATGGTTAATACCTTTTCTACATGAAATGGTGCTCAGTACACTGTTTAGTCTTTTTATACAAATGTTTGAACTTTAGAACCCGGGTAATTGCTCGTGGGTTGTTTCAAAGGTTATACAAATCGAACTATCTGGGTTATTTCAGAACGACAAAAGAAGTTGGTAAGTTGCAAATATACCATTGCTTCAGAATCCGAATCCGTTATACCTCGTTGCCCCTTGAAAGGGTTTAGGGGAGATGGATGACTGATAATTGGCCGCCTAATCAAGTACGCATTTCCCCAGGTAAACGAGTACTGTTTCTTACCAAAGATTTGAGTTTAATCAGACGCCAGCTCTACGACGGTCTGGACTTGAAAATGAGCGATTTATCGCCAGAAGACTTGTTGGACGACATCAACACTGATGCCATGACTCCGGCTTGGGTTTGTTTCGATCATGAACCCTCTGAGATTGCTAAGAACGCCTATGCTGGATTGATGCAAGATGGCATGAGAGTATTCAATGAAAATGCCCTCATCGATGGCGGTTTCGAAGTAATTGTTTCTGGCCAGCGCAAAGGAACAGGATCTTCTAGAGAAACCGCTGCTCAATGTGAAAGATGGGCGGGTGTGAGAATCGTAATTGCGTCTTCGTTTGCGCCTATTCACGAAAGAAATAACATAAATCTTGGCCAATTGATGGGGGATTACAGTATGTTGGAACGATTACAGAATGGTGAGTCGATTCCATTATCTGAATTTACATCGAGGTACGACCCTGTTACTAAATTGATTATTGAAAACGGGGGATTGTTTCCATTTGCTGAGAAATTAAAATCTGAACAGATATCCCTCCCTCCACTAGACACGCCTGAATGTCCTATGACCATGGCTGAAAAAATTATAGCGAGAAATCTAGTTGGGCAGCCTACAGATCAGTGTGTGAAGCCACACGACCCTGTTATTGCACAGGTGCAAGGCGGTTACAGTCACGAATTTACTACTGCACAAGTTCATACATTTCTAACAGAGGAATACGGAGAGGACTATCAGTTGCCAAACCCTGCTAAATTTGCAGTATTTGAGGACCACCTCCTGTATGCTGACCATAATCCAAAGTTTGTTCCCCATATGGCAAAGGTCCAAACTTTGAGAGACCTACAGGTTGAATTCCAAAAGCACACAGGAGTAAGAGATTATTCTGCAAAGGATGGTGTGTCGCCAGGTATTTGCCATCAAGTAGCGCGTGAAGAATTCATAGAAGTCGGGGACTTCATTCAGGCTACTGACTCTCACACCTGTATGGGTGGAGCATCTAATGCTCTAACATACGGAGTGGGAGCAACTGAATATTCTAGTTTAATTTATTCTGGTTTTACGTTTGTCAAAGTTCCAGAATCTATTAGGTTTGAATTATATGGTACACTAACTGATGGTTGTACAGCAAAAGATGTGATTCTATACATTTTGGCTGACCATGCACGTGAAGAATTGACGTTGAATCGTTCTATGGAATTTGGAGGGCCGGGTTTGGCCTCGTTATCTGTTGATGAAAGGGCTACTCTCTGCAATATGGCAACTGAATGCAGCGGCAGAACTGGAATCTGTGAAGCTGATGATCTCCTGTATGATTGGATGGAGAATGCTCAGAATATCAGTCGTGAACACATGCAAAAGATGTCTGTGATGGCCGACCCTGGTGCAAAATATGATGGAGGGGTTCACAAAATTTACCTCTCAGAAATTGTTCCTATGGTTGCACACCCTGGAGACCCTGACAAAGGAGTTCCATCGGACCCAACGAACGGCGCTAATATTTCAGATATCGGAGTAGTCAAGATTGATATCGCATATGGTGGATCTTGTACCGCTGGCAAAGAAGACGATGTGGCTTACTATGCAATGGTTTGCAGCGCTGCTGAAAAGGCAGGACTGAAAGTCAAGGAGGGCGTTCAGTTCTTCATTCAATATGGAAGTGGACAAGTCAAGGATTTAGCGGTCAGGAAAGGATGGCATGATTTGTTCGCACGTGTTGGGGTCAACCTAATTGATCCTGGTTGTGGAGCATGTATTGGAGCGGGGCCTGGTGTTTCAATTACTCCAGAGCAAGTTACTGTATCTGCGATAAATCGTAACTTCCAAGGTCGTTCTGGGCCAGGGAAGTTGTACCTTGCTAGCCCGTTAACTGTAGCAACAAGCGCATTTACTGGGCACATTTCGGCCTGGAAGAATGACTTCTAAGATGTGATAATGTGTCTAGTAAAGGCATGGCCACGCTGAGTATTTTTGGAGTGATTGGCGGCATTGCGTTTACGATATACCTGACTCAGACTTTGTT
>JAACDL010000164.1 GCA_009936765.1 Methanobacteriota archaeon | reverse complement strand
TTAGTGCTGAAGAAGCAGCAGACCTAATCATCGATTACTTGAGCAAAGTTTGAATTCGCTTTGCAACTTCATCCCACTGAAGCGAATCACGTAACTCAACCATCGATTTGCGAGAGGAATCGAGTTCATCTTGACTGATTTTAGAAACACTAGCTACTATGTCATCTACTGTTCCACCACGCATCCTGATAGCCCCAGTTACATCATCAAAGATAGGTATTGGTGTTACTGCAAGAGGTACACCTGCTGCAACTCCCATTCTAACAGCGCCTGATGCAGATTCTTTGGTATTCTGGTAAGGGAATACTAGAAGGTCACACTTAGCGAGACTTGAGATAACAACATCATCATCCAAGAAATCAGTAACTAGTCTTACTCTTCCAGTGAGGCCTTTCTTCTCAATTAGTGAATTAATTTGGGCTTCCATTTTACCACTACGTTCTATGGTTGCGCAAAGTAGTAACAATTCATCCCATCCTGGCAGTCTTTCGAATGCTTCAACCAATTCAAGTTGGCCTTTGTGTTTTAGTAAGAATCCAAATGAGCCCATCACTCTACCTTCTACGGGTAATGATTCAGCAGAATCTGATGGTGGAGGGTAGATGCCGTGCGGAATCATCACGACATTGTCTTCAATTCCTAATGCTTTCAGGATTTCAACATCTGAATTAGAGTGTACCATGACTGTTGAGCAAGTCTTCAAACCTTCAACAACTTTCTCAATTCTTTTACTCGGAAATACAAGTGAGCGATCTCTAGTATTGTGCATTGTGATGAAAACCTTGACATCCATTTCTGACAATTTCAATAACAATTCATTGAGATAAGAAAACCTTAGCAAACCCGGTTGGTGTTGGATTACTACAGTATCAATCCCTTTTCCTGCAATTTGAGCAATGATACCTCCAAAGAAGTTTGAATCTCTTTTCCAACAAGGAATGGCGCCTTCAACTTCGCCTTCACCACTTTGGCACATTACGACGACATCGTCCATTTGCTCTACTAAAAAGCGAGAATAAGTTGCTATGCCACACCTGATTCCCCAGGTGCTAATCCAACCTAACATACCATTCACTCCTTGAAATCAAAATCAGCGTAAATATCCAATACCGCTTTGACATCTTTTGAACGAGGTGAATATTTCTTCTTTCTCTCACGAAGCGAAAAGCCGCTCATATCTACTTCGACACCTATTGATTCGAAAGCTAGTATTGCTTCTTCGTTAGTGTATGGATATCGTAAGAAAGCAACTTTGTCGAGATTGTTTTCTTTAGCATTACGGAAACTCTCTAGGAACATTGAGAACCCAACCGGGTCATCTGGGAAAGATTGTAAGAACCTAGAGAGAGGAATTTCTGGAGCATTTATTCCCATGCACATCTTTGCAGCATTTGCTGTGAGAAACTTTCTCCTGTCCATTGAACGAATTGCATCTAAGTAATCTCCATGGATTACTAACACCGGTTTTCCGATACTAGTACCTGGGTGTTGCTTATGACAAATCAACCCGTAATTGTCAGGTCTTGTACGCAAACCTTGGCTCTGCATATGGTCGCATAGAGCATTAGATGCTACGCCGCCATGGGAAACTACCCAGACGTCGATGCTATCAGCATCGACATCACTAGGGCCTAAAGGCTGCATTGCAATCACAGCAAGTCCGCTAGTTCATCTTGGATAATCTGAACAGCCTCAAGGATCTCATCCTTGTGGCGAGCACCGGTGATTACCATCTTACCAGATCCGAAAATCAGGCAGACTACCTTAGGATAGTCAAGTCGGTAGATTAGTCCTGGGAACTGCTCTGGCTCGTACTCGACCTTATCGAAAGGCAAGTGGAAAGTTAGGTTGTTCAGGTTCAACTTGCGTGGTAGTCCAGCAAGTGGGTCGCCTTTCTTCAATTCTTGAGTATCCATTCTCTGGGTTCCTTCGTAATCTTCAGGGTAGTGTAGAGCATAGGTTGCAACCATGTTCTGTACTTCAATTTCAACGTCCTTTAGGTCCCAAGTTGTGATTCCAGCTGAGCGTAGATCGTTGATCATGCGCTCGATACCTGTGTGTATGTTATCCTCATCCTTTCCACCAGTGCATACTGCACGGCCGGAGCGGAAGATAAGGATAGCAAGTTTAGGGTCTGCAACACGGTATACGACACCAGGGAATTGCTCTGGCTCATATTCACAATTCAATTGAATTGCGATGTCTGGAAGATCAAGTTCTTCCGCTACTCGGGTGCTGGCAACGACATTTACTACAGTTAAACGGTCTTCATCGTTCATGATTGGGCCGATTATAAACCCCTATTTAAAGAGCGGTACTTACTCAAAGGGATTCCACAGAGGAGAATTGTCATCAGATTCGACAATTAATCCGTGTGCTGCAATCTTACTAATCAGCGTTCTACCGCCTGCTAACTCGATAGCCTCACTGGTTTCCTTGGGATTGCGGGTGAGCGCAATCATGCAACCGCCGCCGCCAGCGCCAGTCAGTTTGACTCCTAGAGAGGAAGGTGCTGCTGCTGAGATTAGAGACTCAAGTTCTGAACATGATACTCCTATACTTCTGAGGAGTAGATGGTTTTCACGCATCGCTCTTCCAACACCTTCCATATTACCTTCTTTTAGAGCAGCAATACCTCTTCTGGCAATAATTCCTATCGTCTCAATTTCTCGCATTCGCCCAGGTTCATTTTCTAGCAATCTAGCAACCTTAGCAACTTGCTCGGAAGTTGGCGCATGTATTCCTGTATTTCCAATGACGAGCCAAACATCTTCGATTTCTTTGGGCAAATCTACAGCGTGAACTTCCCAAGAAACATCATTCAAAGTTCTTGAATAAATCCAGTTAAGGTCAGATTCTACTTTGTCTGATAGAACAATACAGCCTCCATGGGAGCAGGTGCTAGAGTCTAGAGGAGAGGCCCGTCCACCTTGAGCAGATGCTTCTACAGCATGACTCAAGATTGCACATTCATCAACATCAACAGAATCTTTGCCGGTTTGCACAGAGTCTCCTTGTTCGACATCCCAAGGGCCAGTGTATACTGCATTAGGCCTGGCTGCAGTCCAGCCTTCGCCCCAATCATCATCCTTTATTTGGCGACCTCTAGCACATCTGAGTGCCGCACTAGCAGCTACTGATAGAGCAGCAGAAGATCCTAGACCGCTTGCCGGCGGTATGTCTCCATTGACCTTGATTGATAGCGATGGACCGTTTGCCCACAATCGTTGTTTTAGAGATTCAACATGAGGGTGGCGTTCTGGACTAAATCGCATTCCATCTATTCGCCAGACATCGCTAATCTCGAGGCTAACAGTCATTCTTTGGTCGATTGCAACCGCTACAGCAGGTTGGCCGTAAACCACAGCATGTTCTCCAAAGAGAATACACTTTCCCGGAGCACTGGCCTGCACCATGTGGAGCGGTTGTGGAGGTGGTACTTGTCCGTTGGGTTGAAGGAGTGAGCCCACTTCGAATACCTGATGCAACATCCACTTGATGTCTCCTATGCCGGAATTTCGGGATGGTATATACTTCTAGTTCTGGGAGTTGTGTCTGTAGGATTTTTCATATTCCAAGTGCAAAAAGCGACCCGATTAGTTCTCTTAGGTGCAAAGGACAATCGCTTCGATTCATGGGGTGCTCGCCTCAAAGAAACCGCTAGTGTTTGGCTGGGGCAACGTAAGGTGCTTGAAGACCCAGTAGCAGGCGGTATGCACGTTCTGATGTTTTGGGGATTCCTCATGCTGTCAACCGATATGTTTGACCTAGCAAGTGGAAACAGATTCAGTGAACACCTTCTTCCAGATTTACTAAATCCATTATGGAATGGGATGGTTGAATTAGGATATACAAGCGCTCTAATCGGCTGTTTCCTAGCATTAAATCGTAGAGTACTGTTTACTCCTGAGAAGTTGAAAGGTAAGAGTCAACTCGAAGGAAATGTAATTCTTTTACTCATCATGACAATCTGCACCACTGCATTCGTAGTCGAAGCAGGAGAAGGTCCAGATCCAACTTACGAGATGATTGGGGCATGGGTTGCAAACACGTTTGAAATCACTCAAGCAATTGTCAACTGGGCATATTGGGCGCACATGGTTGCTATTTGCACATTCTTGTTCTTGATTCCAGTCTCTAAAC
>JAACDL010000024.1 GCA_009936765.1 Methanobacteriota archaeon | reverse complement strand
TTATGGCCACAATGGCAGCCTCGATGGAGTCACTGTAACCGGATATGAATGGCCATATGTGCATTGGGAGCAAGACGGCATACCTGGGAAATCGGATCTCAATAAGGCAGAAGGTAAACTCCCTTGGAGAGTCGATTGGCCTGCAAAATGGGGCTGGGTTGGCGTAACTTGCGAACCTTTTGGTAAAGACCATGGCGCAGCAGGAGGATCGTATGCTACCGGTGTTGAAATTTCAAAATTATTTGGTGATGAACCTCCTAACCCATTGGTTTACGAATGGATTTCCCTGAAAGGTCAAGGCGCAATGTCATCATCTACAGGAAATACTGTTGGACCTCTAGAAGCTTTAGAATTGGTACCTCCTGAAATCTTGAGATATCTAATCGCCTCTACTAAACCAAAGAAAGCAATTACTTTCGATGCGGGAATGTCGCTAGTTGAACTGGCTGATGAATACGAGCGAATGGTTACAAGGGACATTGTTTCTGAGTTGCAAGACGAGAATCTATCGCGAAGACAAAAGGTAGCAGTTGAAGATGCTGAAGGAGCACTCCGAATGAGTTCAATTGGTGACATGAAACAATCAACTGTAACATTCAGACACCTTTCTATGCTTGCTCAAGTAAAGACGGATGAAGAAATAATTCAGAACTTCGGTCAAGAAGTATCAGATCGCCTATCTCGAATGCGTAATTGGATTAATGGACCTCATTTCCCTGAAGAACTGAAGATTAAGGTTCTCGCTGAGCCATTTGCCGGACTGGATTCTGTAATCACTAGCGCACTACACGCTAAAATTAGCCAATGTGAATGGGATGCGAAATCAATAGGCGAAGCAATATCTTCTGCATTCCGTGATTCCAAAATTAACACGAAAATAGGCTACACAACTCTATATCAAGCAATATTAGGTGTTGAAAAAGGACCTAGATTAGCACCGATTATGGCTGAATTGGAAAGAAGCCATGTCTTGAAATTACTCGGCTAAAGTATTACTAGCAGAAATATGCAGAAAATAGCAAATATGTACCGTTCCATTGAAAGGGGCCAAGGGGTTATGGCGCGACATGGGCGGAGTCTATTGTCCAAGTTGTGAGGCTGGAGTCGAACCCGCTTCGAAGTTTTGTTTATCTTGTGGTAATGATATGACCGTACGCGGTCCAATTACCGCTACAGGTCATGACCTCAACCAATTGAAGGATGTAATCAGAACACGTGATGACCTATCGATGGCTGAAAAATTCGATATGATTGCTAAGGTAGAAGATGGTGCAAACCCGATTCTCCTAGGAATTGCTGCTCCAGCAGATGGTGACGAAACTGCTGCAGAATTAATGGAAAAAGAAGTCAAAGAAGATGCAATTAGTAATGTATTTGCAGATTATCAATTCGGTGAGTCTGCTGCTGCATCCGCTGCTGTAAGAGCAACAGTAAGAGGCACTGATGGATGGGCATTAGTGCAAAAAGGAACTCTGGATCTTTCTGAAGGACTATTCAGAGACGCGATGAACCTTGGAATGGAAGCGAGTACTCACATTCACGATGTATCAAGTGGTGAACACGAAGGTATCGACCCTGAAGCTATGCGTTCAATCCCTGTTCTCAAACCTCCTAAACGTTCATTCTGCCCTAAATGTGGTTCAGATATACACGCTAACACTATGCTTCAATGGAGAAAGTGGAGAGATTCCTCTGGAGACGTGGTTTCAATGCAATTAGAAGCAAGTATGGAAACTGCTCTGATTCAAGTCGCCTCGCATTACCTAACCGTGATTGAGAAGATGAAAGCTAATGCAAAGACTGTAGATGAGAAGGCTTTGATTAAGAAACTCGAGAAGCAAGTACGTAAAGAGATGGAAAAGGAACTCGAAGGAAGAAGTGTCGCATCAAAGGACAGTAAACCAAAGGAAGAGAAGAAACCTGATTCAAAAGAGACAAAGAAAAGTACTCCTAAGAAATCAAATGCCACCACTCCTAAGAAAAAGGCAGGAGGAATGTTTGGTGCTAAAAGACCAAAGAAGACATTCGAAGGCGACCCATCAGACAAGGCAGATTGGTTCCTATCTGAAGCCCTAGACACCGTTTACGACCCCCATGGAACTGGTAAATCTGTTAAACCAAAAACAATCTTGGCAAGATCATCAGAAGGTAACGTTAGAGTTCAAGATGTTGTACGAGTTTATGACGCAGAGGGTAAAGAAGGAATCAGCGATCTAGCCTGGACTAGCCCTCTTACCCAGTACATTATCGAAGCATACGATGCTTGTTGATCAGTAGTTCACTTTCAACCTCATCGGTTGAATATCGACTTCTCTCATCGCCTTGATTGCTGCTACTTCCATCTTAGCGCCAGACATAGTAGTAACAAATGGTATGTTCATTTCAACAGCTAAGCGTCTCATCATATTTCCATCACGGACAGCACCACCTGAAACTGTTGGGACATTCACGATGAATGACACCTTACCAGTACGCATCAAATCTAGAGCATCTGGGTGCTTCCTATCCGTTATTCTATAGACAGTTTCAACTTCGACGCCACCCGCTCTTATCACGTCTGCAGAACCTGGCGTGGCAAATATGGTGAATCCCATTTTACTGAGACTTTCTGCAATCGGAACTAACTCTTCTTTGTCTCCATCCCTAACTGTAAGATAAGCGCCGCCATCAGTTGCAACAGGTATTTCAGTCGCCAACCTTGCTTTGAGATATGCTACATCTGCCCTAGTGTCAGACCCATATACTTCACCTGTGGATTTCATTTCAGGTCCAGGCGCTGGATCTAATCCTTGTAATTTGATGAATGGGAAAACTGGAGCCTTGACAGATACATGCCCTGATGTAGGAACTGGTATTTTTTGATCCTTCAGTTTGATGCCAAGAGTCACTCTTGCTGCAATTCTAGCCATTGGGACACCTGTTGCTTTTGCTACAAATGGTACGGTTCTACTACTTCTTGGATTTACTTCTAAACAGTACAGATCGTCACCTTGTATAGCGAATTGAATATTGAAGCAACCAAATATATTGAGACCTAGGCCTATTTTCTTAGTTTGTTCTCGAACTCTTTCAAGCATCTCTTCACTAATGTTCTGAGTAGGTATGAAACAAGTTGAATCACCGGAGTGTATTCCTGCTTCTTCGAGGTGCTCCATGATTGCACCGATAAGAACTTGCTCGCCATCTGCTGCAGCATCTACATCCAATTCAATCGCATGTCCAAGATACTCGTCAACCAGAAGAGGCTTGTCAGGAGCAAGATAAGCTTCGCTTAGATACGCTTCGAGTTGCTTTTCATTGGCTAGAATTTCCATACCTCTTCCACCCAAGACATATGATGGCCTAATTAGAACAGGGAAACCTATTTTTTCAACTGCATTTCTGACATCATCCGCACTGGTACCAGTAGCCCCACGAGGCATTTGTATTCCGGTTCTTTCTGCGAAATCTTCGAATCGCTCCCTATCACTGGCCTCATCTATAGCGTCACAAGAAGTCCCTAGTATCTCTAAATCAATCCCTAAGGTAGGAATTCTTTCTTCTAGAGGTAGTGCCAAATTTATTGCGGTTTGACCTCCGAATTGGAGTAAAATACCGTGAGCATTCTCCCTAAGCAATACTTCGGAAACACATTCCAAAGTCAATGGTTCGAAGTATAACCGATCTGAGGTATCGAAATCAGTTGAAACTGTTTCAGGATTATTGTTCATTAGAACTGCATCCATCCCTGCTTCTCTAATCGCTTTCACAGCATGAACGCAACCATAGTCAAATTCGATACCTTGCCCAATTCTAATTGGACCTGAACCGATTACAATTTGTCTTCTCTTAACTCGTTCAGCAAGTCCAGGTAATACGTCTATTCGATTATCACCCTTGGGCTCGTAGGTCGAATAGTAGTATGGAGTCTTAGCTGCAAACTCTGCAGCACACGAATCAACCATTCTGTAAATTGGGTGGATAGAGTGTGCATGTCTTACCTTCATCACCGCTTCTTCACTACGACTAGACGCTGCTCCCTTCATGCCGGATGCGGGGAATCCGGACAGAGCATCTGCGATGTGGGCATCACTAAAACCGTGACTCTTCCAATTTCGTAAATCATCAGAAGAAACATTGCTAGGCGCACATCCCATTGCCACGATTTGATTCTCCATATCTGCGATCTTTTGGAAACCATACAAGAACCACCTTGTAATCCTAGTAATTTCATGGACACGTTCAATGCTCCAGCCCCTTCTAAATGCTTCAATAACAGCACCCATTCTTCTATCAGTGGCTATACTAAGCCAATCCACCAGAACAGAGTCTGGTAATTTCTCATTAGCTCTTTGAGCCATTCCTTCACCCTCTGATTCATCAGCACGTGTTAATGGCTTAGGGTAGTGAAGTCCTTGCTCTAAAGACGCCCATGCTTTCAAGAAAGCCTCTTCAAAGCATCTACCGATAGCCATTACTTCCCCAGTAGACTTCATAGAAGTGCCAAGAGTCCTGTCTGCAGTTCTGAACTTATCGAATGGCCAACGAGGTATTTTTACCACGCAATAATCCAAAGTAGGCTCAAATGCAGCAGTTGTGCCTTCACCCGTTATCGGATTTGGCAATTCATCTAGAGTATATCCTACTGCGATTTTGGCAGCCATCCTCGCGATAGGATAACCTGTTGCCTTTGAAGCGAGTGCAGAGGACCTAGAAACACGAGGATTGACCTCAATTACCCTGACCTCTCCAGTAGATTGGTTCACAGCGAATTGAACATTGCATCCACCCTTGATATTCAACTTCCTAATCAATGACAACGACATATCTCTCAATTGCATATGGTCTCTGTCAGACAGTGATTGGACCGGTGCAACAACAGTTGATTCTCCAGTGTGGACACCCATCGGGTCGATGTTCTCCATAGTACAGACAATTGTTGCATTATCTGCAGTATCACGCATCACTTCATACTCATATTCTTGCCAACCAAGAATACTTTCTTCGATTAAGACCTGTCCGATTCTACTGTTTCTCAACCCCAGGGTTGCGATTTCTACTAATTCACCTGTATTCCAAGCAGTTCCTCCACCAAGTCCACCCAATGTGAAAGCAGGGCGGATTAAGATTGGCCAACTGCCAATCTCATCTGCTGCAGAGAGTACGTCATCCATCGAATTACATGCGATTGCATTAGAGATTGGCAAATCAATCTCAAGACACACTTTGTTGAACAAGTCCCGATCTTCTGCCTTGTCGATAGCATCTAAATCAGAGCCTATTAATTCAACTCCAAGTTCATCCAATACCCCTGCGTGTGCAAGGTCACTTGCAATATTCAGAGCCGTCTGGCCACCCATTCCCGCTAGTAAAGCATCAGGGCGCTCAATCTCTATAATTCGCTTTATTGTATCTGGCAGTAGAGGTTCAATGTACACTTTGTCTGCCATTTCAGGGTCGTTCTGAATAGTTGCAGGGTTTGAATTAACCAAAATTACCTTGTATCCATCTTCTCGTAAAGCCTGAACTGCTTGAGAACCAGAGAAATCGAATTCCGCAGCTTGTCCAATCTTAATTGGTCCTGAGCCTAAAACAAGAATCGTCTCTAAGTCCTCTCTTCTAGGCATTAGTTGACACCCCCGTAGTGTGAATCAACCATTTCTCTGAATCTAGCAAACAGCGGATAAGCATCATGCGGGCCAGGTGCCGCTTCAGGGTGGAATTGCACTGTGAATACGGACTTGTCAATCAAATCTAATCCCTCAACAGTACGATCATTTGCGTTCACGAAGCGAACTTTAGGTTGAGCGCCATGTAGATTTTCTCCGCTAGGAGAGCAAGCACCTGAAGGGTGCGCTGCTAACATTCCCGCATCAGGGTCTGCTACTGCAAATCCATGGTTTTGACTTGTAATCCATACCCTTCCAGATTCTAAATCCACACAGGGTTGGTTTGCTCCACGGTGGCCATATCTCATCTTGTAAGTTTGAAGTCCACTTGCCAATCCAAGCAATTGGTGACCAAGGCATATTCCCATCACAGGAATATCAGCCTTCACTGCTTCAGCAAGCGTATTGCGAGCCATCGTAGCCTTGCCCGGATGTGCTGGATCACCTGGCCCATTCGAGCAAAATAAAGCAACAATACCGTATGACTGCGCTTCTTCGAACGTGGTACTAGGTGGACACCACACCACTTCAAACTGACAACATAAACTTCTCAGAATATTGTATTTTATTCCGCAATCAATAGCTGCAATTCGTGGCAGAGGATTACCAAGATTATCCCTTGCTCCTTCGTTTACGATTACCGGTTCATTGATCGAAACTTGGTCAACTAGATCTTCTAATTCGGGTGATTGTAAACCATCTAGGTGTTTTTTCAATTGTTCTTCTTCTTCTAGTGGCCCAAATACACACAGAACACATCCATGTTCTCTGACTCTTCTTGTAATCGCCCTAGTGTCTACTTCTTCGATACCAGGCACATCATGGAATGCTAGGAAATCGCCTATACTAGCAATTGAATCTCGATGATCGGGATTCTTCATGGCATGTCTTACAACGACACCACGAGGCCAAACACCTGCGGATTCACTAGTTCCGTGGTGAATTCCGTAATTTCCGATTAAAGGATAGGTGAATGTTAGCACTTGTCCAGCGAAAGAAGGGTCTGTCAATGACTCTTGGTAACCAGTCATTCCAGTAGTGAAAACAAGTTCACCTTCACCCCACCTTCTTGCACCGAATAATTTGCCAGTAAAGCGGCTCCCATCTGCCAACAAAAGTACACCCTCTCCAGATGCATTTTGAGGAATTGTAGAGCCAGATGTAATCCCATCTGTAGCATCGGATAAGAGAACACGGTCGCCCAGAGAGGTATCACCTTTCTGAGACCACTCACCCGACATCAGAAATGCTCATGGAATAGGGGTCATAATCATTGGCAACGCCTATAATTTACTGACTATTACAGGTAATGAGGAACTCCATTGTAACTAAGTGAGAGGTAGGTGGCAAGTAAGGGACTTCTCACCTATCAATCTTCATCGTCAATATCGTGAACTAACTTGCCGCCATTGATTCCTTCAATAACAAGCCGAGCATCAGAGAATGTCCGCTCACTACCAGATTCTCCAAACCAAGCGTCCATGAATAATGCAAGAGCAGCGACTTCGGAATGGGGCTGGTTGCCAACCGCAACATTGTACTGACAAAATTTGTAAACATCACCGGGAACTTTAGCACCTCCAACGACAATTAGTACTGGCTTATCTCGGCGTATCTTCGGTATTGCCTTTCTGAAAGGTTCTCCGTACATTGTCAAATGTACAGCTACACCGCCATCGGCTACATGCTTCTTCAGATGACTGAGTCCGCTAACATGCTCCGTATCGAGATTTCCTCCGAATCTCTCACTAACTGAATTTAGATTATCGAACATTTCTTGATCTTTATCTCCAGCAAGTAAAAATCCGTCAGCACCAAGTGCTCTGGAAACTAATGCAAGATGCGTGGTTATACGCGGGTCTCGGCCTTTCCGATAACCCAGACGTAGAACGTCAAGTCGCTCGCTCATGATTTATGCGAAGTGGTTTACCGTTTCAAGCCTCGGTTTCAGAACTGAGTTCACCAACCAAATTTGATTCAACACTTGATCCTGAAAGTTCCAAATCAGGATAATTTTCCATTAACTTCTTTACGAATCCCAATAACCATGCATCAATCAATAGTTTTGCAGCGAACAAAACTGTAGTATTCATTATGGCTAACCTCGCAGTTTTCCAGATTGCATCACTGGTAGAGATATCGCCCATGAAACCGAGTATTGCAGGCTCAAAAGTGTATAGAATCGAAAGTACAAACATAATCCCACTAACCAATCCAGGGAATAATTGTCCACGCTCTCGACTGATGTCAGACAATAGAGAACCCATGAATATTAGAACTGGCGCAAGTATTGTGATTGTCAAAAAGTCTGGCCCAAAGAAAATTGACTTGAAATCGGGCTCATCGTTTACCTGTAAGGCTGTTAGCCACCAGAAAACCGCATAACCTGCAAAGATTCCTCCAACTGTTTTCGCCTTGGTATGAATCATCTCAGCAATAGCTGTCCGAGAAGGAGGATTCAGTCTAACGATTATCCTCTCAGCAGACTCAAGTTGATCCTCTGTTGGGACCGGTAAATTGTCATCAACTATGTCTTCATTGATGACATCGAGGATTTGGTCATCTTCGGGCATGGGTACACCTGATACTCCACATTTGATAAAGCCTGCCGCGGGCAGGGGCTCCAACATGGCAGTCTCAGAGGGGGGTAGTTGGAGCCGACCCCAAGTAATGGGAATCATCAATTCAACACCCGATTCATTTCATGTCGCATCTAGAAAGGGCGACCTTGAGAGAGCCAAAGAGATGTTTGAAAATGGAGCAGATTGGATTGATATCGGTGGCGAATCGACAAGACCAGGTGCTAAAAAAATCTCTATAGAAGAAGAGATTAGGCGCACAATACCTCTAGTTAAAGAAGTCTCTAAATTTTGCAATGTATCTATTGATACAAGAAATGTAGAAGTTGCAAGGTTGGCCTTAGAAGCCGGTGCTAAAATGGTCAACGATGTCAGCGGGCTTAGAGATCAAGCCATGCAAGATTTGGTCGTAGAATCAGAATGTCATGTTTGTATTATGCATATGCTTGGTGAACCAGGTAACATGCAAGATGATCCACAATATACCGATGTAGTTGATGAAGTTAATTCGATGTTGCTAAGTAAGGCTAGAGAGTTAGTTGAAATGGGACATTCAATGGATAAAATCCACTTAGATCCTGGTATCGGTTTCGGCAAAAAAATAGAACACAATATCGCCTTACTCAAGTCGAATTCAGACTTGAAACCATATTCGGTATTGTGGGGAGTTTCACGCAAGACCATGATCGGCGAAATTTGCAATCAAACAGATACTGCCAACCGGCTTTCAGGTAGCTTAGCGGTTGCAGCAAAAGCCTTCTATGAGGGCATTGACATAATTCGAGTTCACGATGTCAGAGAACATGTTGACTTGTTTTCTATGCTGGAAAGGTTGGAGGAATGAATATGTTCCTTATTTTCGGCAGCGACCCTATTGCAATCAGACTTGCAGAATGGATAGGAGCTCGCTCTCGAGTTCGAATAATCGGGCTTGCAGAACAAATGGTAGGCATGCCTGATGCAGAAATTGTTGCCCTACCTTCGGAAATGGAATTACATGAAATGCCATTACCTGACGTAACTCCAACCGCCATTTTGCTTTTAGAGGAGATTATTTGCGATGACGACCCCATACAGGAATTACGAAACCATTGGCCAAATACGCCGATTCTGTCAACATTGGATTTAGAAGGAACTGAAAGAATCTCTATTGAAGATTTGACAACATCTGCGATTCAAGACAGATTAAGATCGATTGACAGGAAACAAGGAGCAAGTGAAGTATTGCGCAGACTTAATGTCGAAAACGAAAGTAAACTCCTCAGTGTTTGCCCCGACAACCCAGACCCTGATGCATTAGCAAGTGCAATGGCAAAGAAGCATCTTTGTGAGTCTCTAGAAAAAGACGTTACTATCATACATGGAGGCATGATTGAGCATCAGCAAAACCGATCTATGGTCAGACTACTAGACTTAGATGTCCGAAAACTGATACTCGATTGGGAAGTTGAAGACCTTCTGAAAGAATCTGACCTAGTAATCTGCGTGGATTTCAGCAACCCTGGGGCAAATAATATTCTTCCTGAAACTTGTGTCCCACACATTGTAATCGACCACCATACAAGCGAAACAAGACCTGCGGGTGATGTGATATTAGTTCGCTCTGAGTTTGCAGCCACATCGTCGCTCGTGGCTTCGATTTTGATGAACTCAGGTATCAAATTGAATCGTGAAGTTGCTACAGCCCTCGCTTTTGGAATAAGAACTGACACACTCGGATTCACTAGATCATTCAACGCTGTTGATTTACGAGCACTATCATGGCTAGGAGCCTGGGTGGATTGGGATTTGATGAGATCTTTTGAAAGTCCACCTCGTTCTCAAGAAGTGCTGTCGATATTCCGTCAAGCACTGAGTGATGCGACTTTAGAGAATGGATTGATGCTTGCGCCAGTATCACAAATGGCAGACAGGGACGCCCTTTCTCAAGTCGCAGACTTCCTGTTACCAACAGAGGATGTGGACGTAGTAATGTCTTACGGAGTTAGAATGTCAAAGGTAATCCTTTCAGCACGCTCAACCAATGATTCTATTCATATCGGCAAACTTCTTTCTCAAACATTTGAAAAGGGTCGTGCTGGCGGACATAAATCACTAGCAGGTGGTCAAATCCCATTTGCCGACATCGATTGTGAAAATGCTGAAGATGCCATGAAGACAATTACATCAATTTTGAAATCTATATTTGGGAGTGAAGAAGAATGAGCGCACCGATTATCGATGTAGACGAAAACTTGAGGCTACTTGGTACTGCCCACGTAGCTACAGCATCAGTAGAGGCTGTTAGAGAAAATATCAGAGAATGGGGACCAGACATTGTTGCTGTTGAACTATGCAAAAGCAGGTATGATGCACTCACACAAGACCGCCGCCTAGACAAAGAAGGGCTTCTGAAAGTAATCAAAGAGGGCAAAGCACCGATGGTGCTACTGCAATCATTGCTTGCTGCTGAACAAGGAAAAATGGGTATGGATGAAGGGCAGCAACCAGGTGCAGAATTACTTGCAGCTGTTGAGGCTGCAGAAGAAGTAGGGCTAGAAGTAGCCCTAGTTGACAGAGATATTCAGACTACTCTGCGTAGAGCATGGAACAAAATGGGCCTAAAAGAAAAGATAGGTTTGATGTGGGCTTTAATGGCAGATGATGATTCTGAAGAAGAATTAGAATTGGAACAGATGCTAGCAGACAAGGACTTACTTACTTCGCTAATGGAAGAGTTACGAGAAGTATCACCTGGGGCAGGAGAAGTCCTAATTGATGAGAGGGACGAATACATTGCTCGTAAGATATCAGAGGTTAGAGGGCGAGGCAAAGTACTGGCTGTACTAGGAGCAGGTCACCTTGACGGAGTTTCAAAATTTCTTTCAGCCGGAATTGAAAAAGATGAATCTAGAATCGCTAGCCTATCTGTAGTACCCACAGGTGGCAGACTCTTGAAGACCATTTCATATGGTATCCCATTGGTTCTCCTGGGAATGCTAGGATGGTTTGCTTACAACGGGGATTTGGATTCAATTAAGGAGAATGGAATCTACTGGTTCGCTGGTAACTTCATCGGTGCTGCATTATTCTGTATGCTCGCAGGTGGCCACCCAATAGCAATCCTAGTTGCGGCAATAGCATCTCCAATTACATCCCTAAACCCTGCACTAGCAGCTGGATGGTTCGCAGGATATGCGCAGATGAAAGTTAAGGAGCCGACCGGAGAAGACCTCACTGAGTTCCTGAAACTAGATTCAGCAAAACTATTCTGGACGAATCGTGCTGGGAGAATACTACTAGTTACTGCGCTAACGAACCTAGGTTCAATGGCTGGCGCGTGGATCTCAATGGGATTAATTGCATCTGGACTTTAATCCTCAATCCTTATGTTGGATAGGTATTAGCCCAAGTTATGAAGAATGCTGTAGTAACTGGGGCTAAC
>JAACDL010000163.1 GCA_009936765.1 Methanobacteriota archaeon | reverse complement strand
TCGGCTCATACGTAATTATTCTTGATGCTATGTCATCACCAAACATAATCGATTTATTCGAATTCATAAATGATGATGGTGAGAGTGAAAATATAAGAGATCTTGAAATTGATATTGCGGATAACAGAATGCTAATAGCCTCAGATGGTGGCGAAATCCGCTCTATCAATCTAGATGACACAAGTTGGAATGCTAACCTGCCTACGGAGCCGTCCGGTGGAGCATGGACACAAGTCCATGTCGCCAGCAACGGAGACCTTTTTGCATTCAGTGAATCTGGGATTTTCACTCTGAATTCTGCTGGCACTGGCTGGACCTTGGAGCAAGCAAGTGGCACTAGCAACTGGCCTGCAGGAGTGCCTGAAAATTTAATGGAATACAGCGGAATCATCTATTCGTCACTTCTTGGAGGAGGAGTCGGAAGGTGGGATGTTGCATCTATGTCACCACTATCGCCATGGAGTACTGCAAACAATCTCCATTCAGATTACATCAGTGATTTCATCGTTGCAGGTAACCAATTATTGATTGCATCTTATGATGCTGGAATTGCACGCAGAGACCTTTCTGGAAACTTCTGGCTGGCTACTTGGAATAGTGGCAACTGGCTATCATCTGATGAAGTGAGAGGTATGACCTTTGTAAATAATCAAATTCAGATTTTGACAACAGATTCAGTGCATATGTACAACGTCGCATCGGGTACCTTCGCGCCAACAACAACCCTTGCCTCGATAGGCCAAGCAAATGAAGGAAAGAACATACTTTACTGGCCTGCTTCAGGCTCGAGAAGCCCAACCAATGACACAATCCTTGTTACAGACGGGAGTGCGATTCTGGCTATGCTTGAACCTGGAAACACACCAATGTATGTAGGAGATTTAGCCATAGGAAGCGGCCCCTATTCAGGAGACTTAAGCGACGCTATGCAATTCAATGGAGTAATCTACGTAGGTAGCGAGGATTACCTTGACCGATATTCTATCAGCCAAGCCAGATGGCTATCCCCTATCAATACAGGAAGTGATGTAACTCAGATTGTCAATGATGGCGTCAATGTTATTGTTGGGACAATGGGGAGTGGAGTACACATTATTGATACTCAGGGCAATGTTCTCGACACTTGGGATACCAATGATGGACTACAGTCTAGCGATGTCACGGGTATTGATGTCGAAGGCGACATGACCGTGGTAATACACCCACAAAATGGTGCTTCTGTTTTCAACAAATCATCGCCAGGTTCGGTTGTCTCACTCAATGAAGGCAATAGTGAACTGGATAGTGACTCCCCAACTGGTGTTGCTATTCACAACGGAGTTGCTTACATTGGCACAGCTGACGATGGATTAAATCGATACATTATCGCAAACGATACATTCCTTGGGTCTTGGGTTTCGACCGGAATAAACGATGTCGATTATGCTCCAGTAGCAATACTAGGGACAAACCCTGCAATTTTGCACATGGGATTGCCGGGTTATGGAGTAGCTAGGAAAGATCTGTCTAGTGGAGAAATCCTAACTCCATTAACAGTTATTCCCAATAGAGGGAATCCAAGTGCAGCAGAAGTACTGCCTAGCAACCAAGTATATGCCTTAGAATCCTATCCTGGCAATTCAGTAATGCTCATCGGAACTTCAAACGGAGCGATCAGATGGGATGGAAATACTGCAACTGATCTTCCAAAGGGTAGCAGTTGGAATCTACAGCCATCCCAATTCTTTGATTTTGCAATAGATTCTGGAATTTCCGGGGGCTCAATTTACGCTGGAACAAACATAGGCGTTTGCAAATATACGGTTGCAACCCTTGGCCTCAATGACTGTGTGAATGCGCAAGATGGGATGCCGAACTGGGGAGTAAATGCTGTAGGATTTAACAGTACCACTATTTTTGGAGGAACTACTAACGGAGTTGGTTTAATTGACAAGTCCTCTTTCACTTGGACTGAAAACTGGCAGGCCGATACTTCACCATCCAATGCTTTAATCGAAGTCATTGGAGATGTTGCTTATGTTGGTCTATTTGAAATTGGCATAGCTAGATATGATATTCCAAACAATATCTGGTTGACTACTTGGACAGAAGATAACGTTCTTGATGATGGCAACCAGTATGTTACAGGATTAATTGCAGATATTAGACCAGGCCATATTTGGGTCGGAGGAGAAGATGGCTTCCAATTAATCAATGTCACCACGGGTTCTGAAGTCTATGATATCGAAGCATCGGACTCTTTGTATTCAGGCATTAATGGAGACCCATACGATTTGGCCATATATGGAGATACAATGCATTACCATCACCAATACTCGTCAGATAGTGTATTCCGAATTGATATTGCTAACTTTACCGAAAAATCCTCATTAGATGCTGGAGCGCAAGTTGATGAAAATGGCGGCGATGTTTACGGCATGGAAATTATTGGAGATGTGCTCCATATTTCTGTCGCAAGTGGACAATGGTGGAACACTGAAGGAAGCGGAGGTGTTGCCCTGTACAACCTGACTACAGATTCGTGGCAGGCAGAATTGATGCCAGAAGGTTCTGTAAATCGTGTGACTTCATTTATTTCATCAACTGGAACAAATTGGATTTCTTGGGGAGAGTCAAAACTCGAAGCCTTTGCTGCTAATGGCAGCAAGATCGGGGAATGGGATAACCTAGAATTCCCGATTAGAGAAATTGTTGAGTTCGATGGAGAGATACTATTCGCAACAGAAGACGGAATAACACGCTATGATGAATCTACAAATCTGTGGCTGTCAACTTGGACTCCCGGGAACGGTCTACCTTCTTCTGCAGACGATACTGTGTATGAGTTGTGGACAAATGGCACAGACTTAGTGGCAGGTACTGCAAGGGGTGGTGGATTTGGTGGCTTCGACGGAGAAATTCTACATCTCGACAGTAGTGGAACATGGACAACATGGGACACTGGCTCCAATGGAATTCCTAACGGATACCCGATTGGCATGGCTATGTGCGCAGGAATATTCCACGTTTCAATAACTGCAAATAATGGAGGTGTTGCAAGACTTGACCTTGCAAATGGAACTACCCTTTCTTCATTCACAACATCCACTCGATTAGCAGATGGTGATGCTGCAGCTGTCGCATGCGACGACTCTAGCAACATATTGTACATTGGCTACAACGATGATTCAGAACCAATTTCAAGGTATGATTACAACGGAAACCAGTGGTTATCTGACCTCACATCTTCCACTCACAATATTCCTAGCGACCCTGTTTGGTGGGGTGCAATGGAATTCGCAGGAGGAAAACTTGCGATAGGATATGACATTGGAACTCAAGGCAGCAATGTAATTGGCGGCGGTTATGTACTGCTATCTGCAAATGGTGCGACTGTAGGAACTGCAAGCATACTTTCAACAGGCTCCCCTGTTTCCTCAATCGATTGGCTAGGAACTCAGTGGTTAATTGGTCAGGCTGGAGGGACATCGGGATATTCTCACGTCGATACTTTAGGACAAGGTGGTCAAAACACAATTCATGCTCTTCCAAATCTAGTCAGTGGACAGGTTACTTCAATGGCAGGAAATTCGACCCATCTATGGGTTGCTTCTTCCTCTTGGCAAAGCACTGGTTCAGGTGTTTTACAAGGTGTAAAGCTGGCAAACGGATCTGTTGAATGGCAAAAGGGATGGACTATTCCTGCTAATGCAGCGGTTACAGATATCGAATTAGTTGGTACTAATTTGTATTTGGCAAGTAATAATCGTGGATTAAGAATGTTAGACACCCTAACTGGTTCACTAGTAACACTCCCTACTGGAGTCCATGACTTCCAGGATGAATTGAAGTTGGTTGGAGATGAATTGTACATTGGACTGCAAGGCTCTGGGTCTTCTTCTCCCGGAATACAGGTATTCAATACAACTACTATGACCTACACTGCTGGAAGATTAATTGCAGGCCTTCCCTCAAACAATATCAATTCGATAGAGACGGTAACTGTCACGAATCAGTTTGGCCTGATTTTATCTGAAACGATTTATGTCGCGACCAATAATGGCGTTGCTAGGTGGAATGCAACCGGAGAAAACTGGAAAACTGCTCTGACGGCCATCGACGGATTACCAATCTCTTACGTCCAAGATTTAGTAGAATTTGATGGGAAAGTTTGGATGGCAACCCCTAGTGGTTTGGCGATGTATGACGAATCCAGTGATACGTTCACCACATTTACTCCGGCAGATGGCCTAATGGGAACATCGAATTGGGGATTGGTTGGAGCCACTACCTCATCAACTTCTGCGGGAGGGAGTACGCAAACTCAGGAGAGTTTGTTCATCTCCCACGATGGAAGGGGCACTGATAGACCAGGAATTACTCAAATGAAGACTGCTGATAATTCGATAACAGCCTTGCATCAATTCGATCAATTACCTTCTAATTCCGTTACAGCAGTAACTGCCGATTCTTGGGGAGTACATGTCGCAACTACAACCGGACCTCTTGTGCACTGGGTAAGGAGCACTGGAGATTTCAATTCTGGAGCTAACATCTTCTCAATGGAAGATTGGCCTGTGTATAGCATGCGCTCCGATGGATCTTATCTGATTGCGGTTGGAGAAAATGGAGCTACAGTTATACAAGCCGGACTCAATGGGAATTCTATTGTTGACCGGTTCTATGCTGAAGGCTCAACCGGTGGCAGTGTTGTTTCGAATTCCTACGTTGCAGTGACTACTGATTCAGGATTGAAAATTTGGACTCTAAACTCTGGTGAAGAACTCGACTCTACAACATTACGAAGGGCTGACCCTCTATCCCTTGGATTCGAATTGCAATTCCAAGATGTTACAGATTATACTCATCCGGGAATGGAAGTAGTTTTGGTTAATTCTAGCAACGCAGTAACTTTGAGCGAAAATGGCGTTTCAGGAGCGCATGGAATCCCTATGCAAACTGTCCCGATAACATTCTCATCACCGGTGGGTGGCGCTGCAACTTGGGCTAAATTAGTCGACATGAAGTGGAATGCAACACTCAATCTTTCGAACGATCCAACATTCCTTTCCAGCATGCAATATGCTGTTGATAATGGCGTACTACTGAATGGAACTAGATATGTGGATTTACAAGTTAATTCACCTTCTAATGGAAGTATGTGGGTGAAAATTACCTATGATTGGTATAGAACTGAGACCCCGATTCAAGGCTTGTCATTGTGGGATAGGGCTGATGATGGAGGTTCCACTCTTATGGCAAATTGGACCTTAGTTCACGATGAGGACTTCTCTAGATACCTAGTTTACGTCGATGAATCCTGGGATGTTCAACCAACAGTAGCAGAACTTCAACAAAGAACTCCAGATGCCTCAGTTAGCATACATTCAAGATTGCAAACCGATATTTCTACAACCAATGGTCAGCCGCTTCAGGATGGAGTCGAATATTCAGCAGTGGTTGTTGTAGAATACAACGACGGAAGATTTGGAGTAATTTCTACTCCATTCGGACCTGCCACACCTACAGATGAAGTCCCAAGTCCTCCGATTTGGGCTACAGCTGTTTCTGGAGACCAGTTTGTAGCAGTCGATGGTGAAGTATTTGCAGAGTGGGCTCGTTGTAGTGCACTTGACTTAGCGAGCACTCGAGTTTATGCATCAACAACTGAAATTAGTGATGCGCTTGGTCTTACTATGCATACCGAAATTTTGCCCCAAGTAGGAAATGTAAGTACATTGACTCTAGAGGCAGGTAAACCACACTGGTTAGCATTTACTTGTGTTGATGAATCTGGGCAAGAGGATTTGGTAAATGCTACTGTTATAGGCCCAGTGGTCCCAACGGGTGGAATCAATGACGGCGTGCCTCCACCAAAATTAACTGGAGTTTGGGCTGAAGATGTTCCTGCTGATGACGGCGGTCGTGTTCAAATGGGATGGGACAATTCTGTTGCATCTGATTGTGCTTATGTCGTTGTTTACATGGCCCCTGTAGACATAGAAGGTGGTTCTTTCCAACCTTCAAATGTCGGTAACATGGAGGAGGCTGCTATTGTTCCGGATTGTGAAACCAATATGACAATCATTGACTCGATTGGAGAAGATGTGCTTATTGACGGTCAAACATATTGGATTGGAGCAGTTGCTTTTGACAAGTGGCTAAATGGAGACACTGGAGACGTTACAATTCTAGAAGTTACACCATATGTCAACAATATCGATGGGTCGACAGAACCTGATAGAATCGATGAGTTGAATGCGTGGGATCATCCAGATGACGATGGCACTGCGATTGATGTTGCATGGGTCCCTTCACAAGTTGACGACTTTGATTACTATGTGATTTGGGCAGCAGAATATCCATTAGACGATTTAACTGATTTCTGGACTGAAGCTGGCACTGAGCCGGGTAAGTGTGGATGCATTGTATTGGATAAGCAATGGATTGATACTGCAAAGAGTCCGATTGAATTGACATTGAATACGGCTCTATATGGTGGAAGTAGTATCTCATCGTCACTACCTGGCCAGATTGTTCCTGATGTAGAATTATATGTCGCAGTAACTGTCCATGACATCAAAGGCAACGTTCATCTTGACAATTTGAATATCGCAATGGTTACACCAATTGATAATCAAGCAGATACAACAGCTCCAGAGAGATTGACCGGTTTGAACCTATACGACAGAGCGGGCGATGATGGTACTGCTGTGCTGCTTGAATTTGCTCTATCTGAAGAGAGCGATATTGCTTACTACGAAGTGTATGCAGCAGCATTCACTTTTACTTCTGTAGGTTCGAGTGGAACTGTCAAGACACCGGTTGCAACACTAGACCGAGATCCTGCGATTCCATTAACAATCGATATTCTAGCATTTGATGCCCTAGTTGTTCCAAACACACCAGTTACTGTTGCAGTTGTGCCAGTAGATTGGTCTGGAAATGCATATCGTGACAATTTAATCACATCAACTGCAATCGCTATTGATGATGGAGTTGATGACGTAGGAGCATACCTGCCTGACATTGACGGTATTGAACTGCAATGGGTAGATGATTCGATATTGGTTACTTGGGAACATACAAACGACCCAGGTGTACGTTCTTACCTAGTTTATATCTCAGATGAAGAGTTTAGTGCGGTATCAGATGCAACTGAAGTTGGAATGTCAAGTGTAGCATCATCATTCACAATTACAACTACTGATTATCCAGATCTTACAAATGATTCTGCATGGTGGATAGGAGTTGCAGCTAAAGACAATATCAACAGTCGTCAGATCATTCAATCACAGGAGATTGATTCTATCGACGCTAGTGGCGGCGATGAAGAAGGAGATGGTTCAGATGGAGACGATTCTTCTACAGACTTAGGAGAGTTGCTGTCAACAGGAAACATGATATTGGCAGGAATGGTTTTCATTACAATGCTATTGCTTGTATTGGTTCTACGAGGTAAGGGCAGTAAGTCTACTCGTAGTAAGGACTGGGAGTTACAAGAAGCAACATGGGGCATTCAAGCAAGAGAAGGATGGGACGATGCCGGGACTTTCGGAGGACTGTCTCCTCCTCCAGTAGCGCCACCTCAAGCGATTCAACCTGCACAACAGAGCGACATTTATGCAGCAGCACAAAGAATTCAGCAGCCTAGTCAGCCTGTTCAACCACAAACCCAAGTTCAACCACAACGCTGGACTCAACCTGCTCCAGAGCAGCCAGCTCAAGGGGGAATAGATACCTCATTCTTGGATGATCTGTTGTGATTGTATGGTAATGGGACCTAAAAGCGCTGTATTTACTACGGTGAGAGCGAGAAGTGGAAAATTATTCCATCTCGATTTACACTTACAGCGACTTACAAGGCATGCTGCTGTTTTGGGAATTGAAGTTCCGGATATTGAAATTCCAAATGGACTTGAAGGATTAATACGAATTCAAGTTGATAGTGAAGGGGTTAGTTTCAATTCTAAAGATTTCTATCAAGATATACACATGGATGCTGAAGGAATTACAGTTCCTGCGCCTAGATGGAGTCGCAAAATAATGGGAACTAAACACGGGGATTGGGACGCTTATCGACAGATTACTTCTGAGGTTTTGAGTAAAGGCGCTGATGTAGCAATATTAGTTCACGATTATTGTATTATAGACGGTGATAGAGTAATGCCACTAATACTGGATAATGATGGTGTTGTATGGATTAGTGATGCTAAATTAGGTGGCGTGGATTCTGTTACTTTTGATGTATGCAAAAGCGCAATCGAAGATTCTGGTTTCATAATTAGCGAAGGCAGATTAAACGAGAGAATTGTAGCAAGGGCGAAAGAAATCGTCTTGTTGGGAACTGGGATGGGTGCTGCGAGATTAACTGTTCTTGACGACGTTGATATCGGAGACGGTAGCGACAATTTACAGAAAGTTTGCATTGAAGCGCTTGGAGAGGGTTGGCGATGATTGACCGTCTGCTTTCTGCTCAAGGAGAAGATCGAATTTTACTATTATCTGGTGGGCCTAAGTCCCACCTAACAAAGAGAAGTATGTTCGCAAAGGGCATGAAAAAGAGATTGGTTATCACTCAACCAGAAACAGAACCTCAAGTCCCCCATTCACCACTAAATGGTGAGACTATTGTTTCAGTGCAAAATACTCCAATGGAAGGAACATTACAGTCACTTACAAGCACAGGCTGGAAGGCCACAAATATTCTCAATTCCATGACTATTGATTCGATGCTAAGAGCCCTCAAACCACACACACCAGTAGGTTCTGTTTGGGCTGGTTCTCTAGCGTATGATTTGGTTCAGTGGACCCAGCCTCTGCGTTTACAACACCCTCCCTCACCTGGCGACATACTTGCAATTCTGTGGCTAGTAGATGAATGGGAAGAAGATGATGTCACCTTCCCTGAACTACCTGAACCTGTTAGAGGTGGTAGTGAAAAATCATCTCATACAGATGAAGAGCATGCAGAAATTGTTCAGCAAATTAAAGATTCAATTATATCGGGAGAGATATACCAACTAAATTTTGGAAGAACTTGGGAGGGAATGCTAGAGGAAGAACCTGCAGCCATTTTCCACCGTTTGGCGACCAATAACCCTGCGCCGTTTAGTGGGTATATCGAAGCTGCTGATTTAGGCATTGCATTAGCATCATCATCACCTGAAATATTGGTCGAGACACAAGGTCGAACTGTAATGACTGCTCCGATAAAAGGCACTAGGCCTAGAGGCTCTGATGCCGACCAAGAGTCGCTGCTGAGAAGAGATTTGGTACATGACAAAAAGGAACGAGCAGAACACAGGATGCTAGTTGATCTGGAGCGAAATGACTTGGGAATTGTGGCAGAACCTGGTAGTGTTGTTCAATCTAGATTCAACGTTGAGGCCTATTCTAATGTACAGCACCTAGTCTCACACATCACAGGCAGACTCTCTGATGAAAACGATGGAATCGATGCACTACAGGCTCTTTTCCCAGGAGGAAGTATCACAGGCTGCCCCAAGACGGTTGTATGTGCATCAATAGATGAATTAGAGAAGAAACCAAGATCATTTTGGACAGGGTCAATGGGTTGGATTGATGTCCATTCAGGAGATTCAACATGGAATATCATGATACGTACCTTAGAAGCAAGATATACTCCAGATGGTTGGCACGGTACTGTAGTTGCAGGTGGAGGGATTACTATCGAAAGTAACCCGGATGCAGAAGTAGCGGAAGCAGTCTGGAAAGCCGCTGCTCTGAGGCGAGCATGTGGATGGCTAAACCCTGAGGTCAAAACAATCCCGAAAGGTGAGTTAGGGATTTACCCACTATATGTTGAGCAAGAGGAATATATCGTAAAGAAAAAGTTCGAATTAAATGTTGCATTTATCGATAATTTAGATTCGTTTTCACACAACATAATTCACGCTCTTCAATCTCTAGGGTGTTCGGTTGATACATACGATGGAAGAGGAAAAATCCCTAATTTGGATTACGATGCCATTGTTATTGGCCCCGGCCCAGGACGCCCAGAAATTTCTCCATTATCGCTACATGCCGCAAGATTGGATATTCCTGTTTTAGGAATATGCCTGGGCCACCAGGCTATTGGAATTACTAGGGGAATGGATCTCATTGAAAGCCCTCTAGGCCCCGTACATGGAGTACCATCTCCTGTTTTGGCAGATGGGAGGGGGCTTCTAAAAGAAGGGGAGCATGTAATGACCAGATACAACTCATTGGTATTGAGTGGAAATGGCGAATTATTTGTTACTGCAACGGATGAAACTGGCACATT
>JAACDL010000162.1 GCA_009936765.1 Methanobacteriota archaeon | reverse complement strand
ACATTTCCACAATCATCGGTAATGTCAAGAGGATCATCTGGCGAATTTACTGCAACTGTAGTGATAAGTGGTTTTTCAGCGAATGCATCGGTCATTACAGACATGTAACCAGACCATCCACCATTGTCATCCCCTTCTCCAATGTATCCAACTACTACTCTTCCTTCTTCTCCTGCAAATATTGTAGGGAATCCGGTTTCATTAACACCAGGTGGAGCCACCATCATTGGCTCTGACCAAGTATCCCCTTGGTCACGAGAATATGCCATCCAAGGCATGTCGTCAATACTAATCCAGGATGCAAAGAGGTTTCCTGCTTCATCCGCAGCTACTGCTACTTCATGACTATGCCATCCTTGTTGCATAGGAACAGTTGTTGTAATTGTGTGTTCAGTCCAAGTGTAACCACCATCTATACTTCGATACACCGCAGGGCCTTCACATGAAGGATTGCCTCGATATATCGCACCATCATTGGAGCCGGCAAGGTGTCCGTGTAATCCAGAGCATTGGGCTGTATCTGTAGGGTATCCGGGGCGTTGAATGTCCCATGTCAAACCTCCATTCATTGATCGTGAGCATTGAGGGCCAGCAGCCGAACTTCCAGTATTGATACAGAATACGAAGATAGTGTCATACATTGCAACTCCATCAATATCTGGCATTGAAGCAATTGATTGGTGGTCTTGAGGTGTGTAATATCCTTCAGCAGTGAAAGGTATTGACCATGTTTCACCATCATCGTCAGAATATTCAACAAACATGGCCGTCAAAGCATGCATGTCAAATTTAACAATGCGATCGGTCCATTTGTCGACATAAATGTAAGGGTCGTTAGAAGATGGCACTTGACCAACATCTGGCAAGACTGGGTTGAATGGCCCCATATTAGTCCAAGTTTGACCTTGGTCCATAGAAGTGTAGACCATACTTCCAGTACCTGCACCGCCGAAAGATGCGTAATGAATCCCCCCGGTTGATGTAACTCCGATTGTTGGTTCAAAAGTGGTGTCCCCTATGCCATAGTATGTTCCAACCACTGGATATGGAGTTGAGTTACCCGTTAGATTATCGTAACCTATTGAGTCATTAGATGCGTTAACAGCACCTGGGTAATGGTACCAACTTGTGGTAGTGAATAAGCCATCTAAAGGTGTTTCAACTACGGCTTCTTCCTCAACTCCCTCATCACCGAAGCAACCAGCAAGAACTTGGGTTGAAAGTATCAATAGTGTAAACACGACACCGATGCGCATATACAATCGTGTTGTGCCTTATTGAATAACTCTCCTCTTTATGTAATGGAACACTTGAAGTGTATCATATTCCTCGTAGGCATATGAGCGCAGGCATCATTATTGGAGTAATAGCAGGAATTGTAGCAATAATTCTTCTTATATGGTTCATTAGCACATGGAACAGATTAGTTCGCCTAGAAGAGAACGTAAACAAGTCTTGGTCTGACATTGATGTTCTGCTAAAACAACGGTATGACATGATTCCAAACTTGGTAAACATCGTCAAAGGATACGCTAAGCATGAGCGTGAAATCTTCGAGCAATTTGCATTAGCACGACAAACTGCTGCTGGTGCTCTAGCGTCAGGTGACGTGCGTGGAGTTGGAGCTGCAGAAGGTGCACTTGCTGGCCTAATGCCAAGAATCAACATGGTTGCTGAGCAATACCCTGAATTAAAAGCAGACACTTCTTTCGTAAATGTCCAGAATCAACTTGTCTCAATTGAGAATCCAGTTTCCGACCGACGTGAGTTCTACAATGCTAGCGCTACTAACTGGAATGCAGCAATTCAGATGATTCCAACCAGCATCGTTGCAGGCATGAAGAATGCAATGCGCCGTGACTTATTCGAAGTAACCGACCCGGTTCAGAGAGAAGCTGTCCAGATTAGTTTCGACTAGTACAATTAGTTCATTTTTTGAAACGTAATAGAACTTTTCCGATGTTTTTTGCATCGTGAATATATTGATGAGCATCCGCTACATCTTCTGCATCAAATACTGAATCGATAACCGGTTTGAGATGACCTAACTTGATTCCTTCCATTATTTTGTATAGTTGCTCAGACATTGCATCTTCATCTTTCCAAGTCCCCATATGAACCCCAAATACACCACGATTTCGGGTCATCAATTTTAGAGGATCAAACTTAGGTGTTTTTCTCCAAGCTAAGAACGCTCGAATCATCGACCTTTTAGAAGAAGGAGCCGCAGCCGACATTCCATATGTGTAGAGTCTTCCGCCCTCTGCTAGAACCGATAAACTGCGGGTAAGGTTGTCACCGCCAATAGGGTCAAGAATATGGTCAACACCACGGCCATCTGTGGCTTCTTTGATAATCTGAACGAAATCCTGGTTGTGTCGATCGATAGGAATTCCTCCAAATGATTCGATAATCTCTGATTTCGAACCTGATGCAGTCGCCCAAACATTGTCTATACCTGCCCATTGACAGATTTGCAATGCTGCTGTTCCAACACCACCAGCTCCACCATGAATCAAAACAGTCTCGCCTTTCTTCAGATGTCCAAGATAGTGTAACATGTGGTGTGCTGTAAGGTAAGTTACTGGCATGGCAGCAGCTTCATCCAGACCCATCTCATCAGGAACTGGGATTACTCTAGAGGTCTTTACTGTCACATGGCTAGATTGACCACCTGTTGGCATTGCAGCAACAACCCTTTGTCCAACTTCAAATCCAGTTACCCCACTACCAAGAGAATTTATTGTTCCACTTAATTCATAACCTGGAGTGAAAGGAAAAGGTGGCCTAGGCTGATATAGCCCGAGACGCATTAACGTATCAGCGAAGTTTATTCCAGCAAAGTGGACTTCAATACAAACCTCACCTTCTTTTGGAATGGGCATATCCATTTCCAAGATTTTCAAAACAGACGGAGAGCCTGCTTTTGTGATTGCAACTCGATGAGCCATAGATGTCCTACAAGGGATTACAAATCAATACTTGCCTATTCTTGATTGGGTCATTCTTCTTCTACAGAAATCAATTTACGGTCACGAATCATAATCATAAGGAACCAAAGACCCATTCCGGCAGAGATATGTTTCAAAGTATGTCCACTAATTATTCCTGTGATTTCGAATATCTGCTGATCTGCAAACTCAAACATTGTTGCTAGAAGAAACATCGAAAGGCCCCAATAATATCCTGATATTTTATCATAAATCCTATGCCCAAAGAATAAAAAAATCGGGAACAGAATAAATGGATGATGTTTCACAATGAAATAAACTCGTAAATCGTCAAAAACAGGCCACCATAGAACAGATAGAATACTCGCAATAACGATCGGCAAGTGAATTTTAGCTGCGAGATTTCTATCCCACATATCGTGAATTAGTAATGAGATACAAGAACCAATAACAACTGACATTCCCAAGCGGTCCCACAACATAGTGGAATCAGTTGGGTCTAAATGGAACCAAACTGAACCTGCAAATGTCAAAATCATTCCAGAGAACAGTGTGATTTGAATACTAATTTCATCCTCAGACACCTTAGATAACTTCCTGCTTTCATGTACAAAAGCAAGACCTACAACTCCGGGATAAATAATTGCTAAATTCGACATCACATCGAGTGCATTAGGGATTCCAAGAATCTCTCTATCATCTGCAAAATCATGATACTCTTGAGGTTGAGAGATGGGCCCATAAAAAAGAGCCACAATAATGAATGCAAATAAGGCTGCGAAATACAGCCTTTTAGCATTCATTTTACTCACCGGTATATTCAGTGACTCTTATGCCTAGCCTGCCTTGTCTAGAGTTACGTTGCATTATCCGCTCATATTTTGATTCAAATGCTGCCTTCAAGTCGATTTTCATTGCAAGTGAATGACCCATCAACAAAATCATAATGTCAGCCATTTCTTCAGCAACTTCTTCTATAGGTTTACCTTTGGTTATAGCAGCTGCTAATTCCCCTAATTCTTCTACAGTTAAGGCAATACGATAGCCCATGTCATGACCATTATTTCCTGCGAAATCATGCTTATGATGGAATGCTGCGACTTTACGCATCATCTGACTCCATTCATCATTATCTTCAGTAGCAAGCCAGTCGTCGACGCTTCGCCCCATGTAGGTGGGTTTGGCACACAAGGATTAGTCATTACTGAAGGATTTGATACAATCGATTACTGGACCTAGCCTAGAACCTGCTGTGCTAGAAACCTCTAGGTGGTCAAGATCCTTTCCGGAATCTCCCGGCTCTCTCCCTGCAGCCCAGTTACTTGCAACAACAATTGCGGCATATGGAATTCCAATTTCAGCCGCTAATTTACATTCTCTAGGCATTGTCATCCCGACAACTTCTCCACCTAACTTCTCAATGGCATCTATTTCGGCTGTGGTTTCGAATTGAGGTCCTTGGGCAAGCCAATAGTTTCGGGCTAGCGACAAACCTGGTTGCAATGCTGAAAGAACAGATTCTAATTTACGATTCATTTCTTCATCAAAAGGTTTAGTCATTGAAGTAAATTGAGCATCTTCATCATGAAATGACATTGTAACGCCTGTAAAATCAATGTATTGAGAGGCGTATCCAACTGACCCAGGAGGAAAATCCTCTGGAATTGTCCCTACCGAACAAACCGCAAGAATCGCATCGACCCCTGCGCCTGCCATAGCCTCAATATTGGCACGGTGATTTATGTTGTGAGGAGGAGTTGTACCCTCTCCGTGGTGCCTTTCTAAAAATATCAACTCATTAGAGCCACTCTGAACACATGTTAGAGGAACTTCGCCATAACTTGTTTGTGCTACAATATCATCAGATCTTGTAACCTCAATCTCATCAGCAGCAAGGCTAGTCATTGCCGTGCCGCCAATGAGACCGAGTCGCACATGGCTCAACTCACTCGAGTAAACGAGCAACGATGTCCGCCTTGGTACCAGAAGTTGCTACTCCTGCCGCCTTTGCTTTCTCGACTAACTCGTCTTTCTTCAACTTCATCAAACCGGCTTCAGTTTCACCAGATTCTTTTGCCGCAGGTGCTGCTTCTTCAGCAGGTGCTTCAGCGGCTGGTGCTTCTTCAGCAGGTGCTTCAGCGGCTGGTGCTT
>JAACDL010000161.1 GCA_009936765.1 Methanobacteriota archaeon | reverse complement strand
GTCTCTCAGTCCGCGTGATGGAATAAGGGTAGACTGGCGGCCCAGCGGTGCGCTTCGCTTAACTCCAATCGACTTACTTGACAACCAAGAAAAGCGTGTATATCTCGATGCAGGAAAGTTACCTGAGGATTCATTACACGACCATTTAATGGGCGTCTGTTTATCAGGCGCAGATCGAATAAAACTTAGGTTTCCTGTAGGCGAAGAGCGTACTTTCCGTAAAGAAATACGCCGTTTCCTGAGGAATACCAGAGGTTTTGAAATAATGGATGAATCAGAATCTGGTTTAGAACTAATTTGTCTGATAAGTGCGGCAGAGATGCCCCTTAGTGCTAGCATCAACAGAATGTATCTGCAGCTATCGTCTCTGGTTAGAGACATAATTTCTGTCTTGGAAGGAGATGATATCGAACTTCTAAGCGATGCCGAGGAACGAGAATCAGAAGTAGATGCTCTACTGTATTTAGTGGAAAGACAAGTTTGTGTCGCACTCGACTCACACTTAGTCGCAACTTCTCTAAAAATAGGGCGTAATCAAGCGGTTGAACATTCGAATTTAGCCCAATCGTTGGAGCGTATGATGGATCATGCATTGCAAATGGCAGTATTGACAAGGCTAACGCCTAAGACTGGAATGAAATCTAGTGAACCACCAATAAACCAAATCATAATCTGGCAAAAAGCAATCAAGCAACTTATGATCAATATTCGAACACGAGATTCCCATGAAATTGAAGAGTCGAGGGTGTCTCTCAAACAGGCGCAAAATGAAATATCCAAATACGAAGAAACACTTCTGGAAAACAGAAAACTATCGGAAGAAGAATTATTTTTCTTCAGAATATCTGAATCAGTACGCCGATTATGTGCTTATGCCAGGGACTTCGGCGAGGTACTACTTAATCTGAAAATGTACGATGAAATGGTTATTTCTAACCGCTCAGAATAAGTGTTTATTACAACACTTAGTTTGCTAAATAAACCCAAAGACCATTATAGGACCGGTTCCAAAAGTAAACTGGGGAAACAACATGGACCGCGAACTAGATATTTGGGTTGACGAAGTGATGGACAAACAGCAATACCGTAACGGGATTTTTTCCAGCAATGGAATCCTTAAATGGTTTAGAAAACTTATTTTCGGCTCCCAATAACTGATTTTTGGCGTCTCATTTAGACGGGAAAACCAAACACTATTTGATATACGATAACTTGATGCTATGTTATGGTGTCATCATGTTAGATGTGAGTGGACTAACTAAATCGTTCGGTACGGGTTCTAACAAACTGCAAGTTCTCAAAGGCATAGAGATGAACCTCAAAAAAGGGGAACTAGTTGCTTTGATGGGGCCATCAGGATGTGGCAAATCTACTCTTTTGAATATCATAGGGGGGCTACTTCCTGCGGATTCTGGAGATATCGCCCTGAAAGATCGTAACTACGGTTTGAAGAACCCTTCAGCGGTTGTAGACGTTCGACGAACTCTCGTAGGATGGATATTCCAAGACTTCCATCTTTTAGATCATCTCTCTGCTCTTGATAATGTAGCAATGGCACTTGAAATATCAGGTGTTCAATCTAAAGAAGCCCTCAAGAGAGCTGAGGATGCACTCACCAAGGTTAATCTAAGCGACAGAATGCATCATATTCCAAATCAATTGTCTGGAGGTCAACAGCAAAGGGTTGCAATTGCACGTGCAATAGCGGGCAATCGACCATTGCTTCTAGCCGATGAGCCTACTGGCAACCTGGACATTGCATCAGGTGCAGAAGTTCTTCAACTGTTCAAGGATTTGTGTCATGATGAAGAAAATCCAATTTCGATACTAATGGTCACTCACGACCCCGACTTGGCTAGTAAAGCCGACAGAATGTTGTTGATGCGTGATGGATTAGTTGCTGCAAGCGACATACGTTCCGCTTGGGGACTTGATGAGGATGGTGAAGAAGAATGAGTAAAACTTCAGCTACGTTGAATTATTTTCGACATGAATTACCTCGTAAAATCCGTGATGCTCCAGATAATTTGCGTCTTGCTACAATTGGCGCATGGAGGGGAAGAGAGCGTGGAATGGCTGTTTTCGCAGGTGTATTTCTTGCAAGTCTGGTAATAACAACAGTTCTGTCCTATGGTGTCGGGCTTTCACAAGTATTTTTCGAAGAATCACTTGAGAACAATATCTTTGATGCTAAAGTTGAGTTCAACAAACCTCCAGCAGAGGGAACAGATGGTTGGACTAACAATACTACTACCTTAATCGAAGTCTGTGATGAATTCACTGATATGGAAGAATTTTCAGATTGTACGGTTGTATATGGCAAAAAAGGAATCCATGGCCAATTTACCTTTGGTAATGAGGATGTTTGGATGGCGCTTCCGCTAGGTGTGAAAGATATCAATTCGTCAGACCAATTAAGAAATTGGGAGACTAAAGATATCTGGGATTATGAATACAATAACGGTCCACCGATTTCCGATGAAAGAGCGATTAGTTTCCTTGGCCCTGGTGCATTTGACGGAGTTCTTGCAGATAGGCTATCTGAGAACATAATCTATGAAAGAGGAAGTTGGGCTTCTCCAGAAGATGTTGAGACAAAGCGCGGTGTTTACATTCCATCAGACGTGGCAAGTAAAGCGGGTGCTGAAGCGGGAGATTCCCTGGAAAGGTTAGAATTTGCGTACACAGTAGAATCAGCCCTTGATATTGATTCTGAAGACTGTGAAGGGGAGATATACAACTCCAGAGAAGTCGAACACTGTCAAGTAATTATGGTAGTTGAAAACTTGACAATTCTTGGGATTTATGATCCATGGCCCCAAGGTAATCCTACATTAGCCGCTAATCCAATATATGCTACTTGGAGTGTACTGAATGAAACCCAAAGAACTACTCTAGTGGATTATGACCACTTTTATTTCGGGCTAACTTTAGAGCGTTCTTTGCTGCCAACAACCTCTACAGCAGATGCTTCTGATTGGTTGGAAGATTTGAGTATGAAAGTCCAAGATAAAGAATTTGCAGATGGAGAAGTTGAAATTTATTACGTCGACATTGTAGGAGGAACAATCGATTTCTTGGAAATATTCCTTGGATTGATTCAGGCATTCGATTATGTAATCATGGTACCTATCGTGGTGCTATCGCTTTCTGTACTGATCTATGGACTGATTTTGTCACTAGAACAACGAAGACGTGAAATTTCTATTCATCGCGTAATCGGTGCCACAGCCAAAGATTTGAGGGGCATGGTTCTTCTTGAATTGGCCGTAGTCTCATTCGTAGCATGGGTAGCAGGCTATCTTCTTGCTATGGCGGCAGTACCAGTCGTACTGGCTAGTGTTGGCTTCATGAAATTCGAAGCATTAGGTTTCAATGTAGACCCTGCTTTGAGTTTCGGCGCGACACTGTTCACAGCAATCACCACACTTGGTCTTGCTCTCTTGTTCGGTAGGGCTCGTACTCGTGACTTTATGGAATTAGAAATCGATGAGGGAGTTAGCCGTGTTCAAAAGGTAGCCAAGCCAAAGGTGTGGCTACACTGGACATTATTCTTGGTAGGTTCACTTGGAGCAATCGATACTTATCTTGAGATGAACGGTAGCGAAGATGGAATTCTAACAAACTGGTTTGTTGAAGGTTTAATCAATGTGTTTGGACCGTTCATGCTATGGATTGGTGGAGCGCTATTACTTGGTAAAATTGGGGCAGCAGGGCCTAGAATAATGCAGTTCTTCTTTAGTAGAACTCCTCTACTTTCCGACGTTAAGAGAGGATTGAAGGGTAGTGGTTCTACTGAATCTGTTAACCGATTGGCAGTAATCATGCTTCTCACGCTATCTATTGTTACACTGGCTGCAGTTCAGGGTTACACTGGAACGCAAGTGGATGAGGTAACTGCAGATTTGCAGGTGGGTAGTGATTTACAAGTTGTGACAAATCAAAACTATTCTGCAACTGAAATCGAATCTATGATTCAAGAAATTAGTGATAATGAAGTTACAGCGTTAGCAGTGACAGTTCCTACAATTTCATTGATACCTAGTGGGGGAGAAGCCCTCACTGCATATGTACTACTGGATGAAGGAGAAGATGTACTGAGATGGTTCCCTCAAGCAATACCGGGAGATGATACTTCAGCAGCATTAGATGCTTACAGGGAAGGCGGTTTCTCAGCAGGAGAAGACGCTGCATATGCAATGGATCTGTGGGGCTCTGGAAGAAAAGGTGGAGACGATTATGGAGACATCTTGTTGTCTGAGAGTAGTAGCAATACAGAGGATGTAGAATTCATTTGGGAAGATAAATCGTATAATTGGACAACTCAATCAGTAGATGTAGCGGAATACAATACAACACTCAGATACATCGGAGTACACGAATTCGTACCTGGTGTTCCAGAGGATTTGATGTCTACTAGCGTTGTAATCGGGGAATCTGGATACAGAGAACTTGTCGGCGACAACAGAGTTGACAACTTGTTCTCAAATAACTGGATTGTCAAAGTAGACGGTGTCGAAGGAGAAGATCTAACCGCTTTGAAGAATAACATCGAAGCCGATGAAAGGTTCAACAGTACAATTGATTGGGAGACAGCTCATGATGCAGTTGAGCGTAATGGTGGACTAATCTTTGGTACACCTGGATTACTTTCGCTGCAATTCATTGTAGCAAGCGTTGCTGCTGTAGCATCAGCTTTCGTATTCCTGTCTCTAGTTCTAAATCAAAGACAGAAGGAATTAGCAGTCTTACAAGCAATTGGAGCAAGCCCTAACCAAATCATCAGACTAGTATTGTTCGAGATTCTTTCAATTGTCATTGTATCGATGGCACTAGGTATCCTACTTGGAATGGGACTTGCATTATCATTCAATGGCCTGTTTAACGTGTTCGGATTTATCTTCCAAATATTAGGTTCTGATACGACTTCTGCGATAGATCGGCAATTGGTTTGGCCATGGTTCGAATTAGCATTGGTCGCTCTGGCAGTGTTTGCAGCAGTAGTTACCGCGCTATTAGTGACTACGAGGAAGGCGTTGAAGTCAGACCTTGCTAGCGTACTGAAGGGGGAGTGAAGATGTCTGATAAACCAACAATTCTGGAAGCAGATTCATTGTACCATGTCTACGAATCTAAGGCTGAAGACGGTAACGTTGTAGCACTTAGAGGATTGCATGTAAACGTCAAAGAAGGCGAAGCGGTAGCGGTAGTAGGACCTTCAGGTTCTGGGAAATCCACTCTACTGAAATGCCTTGGTGGATTGATGAAGCCAAGTGCAGGTAAAGTCGAATTAGATGGCAAAAATATGACCCGGTTGACTGGTAAGGAGCTAGTTCAACTCCGACAGGATACGGTATCGTTTATTTTCCAAGAAGGAAACCTATTGCCGCATTTGTCAGCATTAGACAATGTAGCGCAACCTCTTCGCCATCAGAAAGTTTCACCTAAAGAAGCGAAAAGAAGAGCATTAGAATTGATGACAGATCTTGGAATAGAACATCGTGCGAAAGGATTGCCATCAATGCTTTCAGGTGGAGAACAGCAACGAGTTGCTATCGCTCGAGCATTGATTACCAATCCACGTTTGATTCTAGCAGATGAGCCAACAGGTGCACTAGATCCAATTACAAGCCGTGAAGTTCTGAAATTGTTCAAGGATTTACACGACAATCAAAATGTTGCGTTCTTACT
>JAACDL010000160.1 GCA_009936765.1 Methanobacteriota archaeon | reverse complement strand
GTATCGAAATGAAGATTCCAATTCAGAGTGGCAACGCTTCGAAGCATAAAACTATAGAAGCGTCAACTAAGAGTGCTCGTACCGGGATACTATCTCGATATACCATGGTATCAAAAATTATTTTCACACGTATTTCCGTAGTGATCAGAGTAGGTTCAATCAGGGCAAATTGTTTTCGACCATTCCACATTGGTCAAGTCCGCAGTAAGGAGAATGGCGTCTGTCAAATATTCCAAGACATACCGTGATCAATAACCGGCTCAAACTTTAATGGCCGAATTGATAATTTTAGTGTGTGGAACTGGTTCGTAGTAGTAAATTCTTAATCGGATTTGGCCTCGTCTGCTTGCTACTCAACCTCACCCTCCTACCTATTGTCTTCACCTCAGCTGTTGCTGGAGCCATCGATGACAACTTTGCTACGTACCCGCTGGATACAATCTGTGGTCAAGATGGTGATTGTGATTCGGTCGAGAAGAGTTGGGCTACTTCTGTATCTACCCGTGATTATTATGCATGGAATTTAACCAATGCTGATCAGGTTCTAGAAAATCAAATCCCCCCTGAATATGAGAGGAAAGGCCCCTACACCTACCAAATCACTTCACATAAAACATTGCTAAACCATGATGCTGGTAAAGGTGAATTAACCTATAATGTGGTCAATTCCTTCGAATGTTCTTCGGAGAGTAAAAATTCCTGCGACGAGCAACTCACACAATTGAACATACAATTCAGACCACAAATCATTGGAGCGACTGGGAGCGCAATCAATGGAATCATGGATTTGACAAAAATTGGTTTTGCAAGCGGAATGATGGATCAGGACCTCAATACCACGCAAGCAGGGATTGCAACAGCCGACCACATTACCTCGATGACCAGCACGATTGGCGGTGCAGGTTTTGGCTCATACGGTTATACAGCCTTAGGCGCTGCTGAAGCAGCTGGTGAAGTAAGTGTAATCTTACCTAATCTCCTTGACGGAAATCCGCTTCCTGTGGCCAATTTCATGGAGGGCATTGATTCAGCATTGTATTCTTCACTTCATCCATCGGACCCTCTGTTCAATGTATCCTTGGTTAACGACTTAGGCCCGGTCGCCTTCATTAGCATGGGGGAGCCTGAAACGCTCCTTTCAACCATAGAAGAAGATCCAACAAACTCTGTGAGCCTCCAACGGGCGACTGCATATGGCTATCTTGCTACTCAAATGATTGATACCAATGATGACGGGGAAGAAGATTCACTCGTCCCCGATTATGCGCAGACACTCATACGGGATTGGTCCCTCTACATTGCAATTGGATTAGAATTTCAATCCAATGGAGGTGGTTCACCTTTTACCGATAGTGAGGATATTGCAAACCGTTTAAACAATCTACTCGATGTTGATTTTTCAGATGTCGATTGCCTTAACCTACTGAAGAACGGTGATGGCAGTGACTCGCCCGTTGGATTGCTCGCCAAGAACTCCGCAGGAACTGGTTTTGGCCTGAGCACGTTTCTGGGAATGGATTCGAATGAAGCGATGTCGACCTTTGGACTCAACAGTGGCCAGTATGAGGCAATAGCGCTTTGGTCTGAAGGTTGGGCGACCTCAGAGACCTCGTTGCAAATGGCCCTTCTTGGCGGAAGTGGAACGTTGAACGCCGGCCAATTTGTCAATACCTCTTTTGGCAATGAAGACCCAATTTTTGGTGGATACCTGACCTACAGCATGAACCAGGGCGGAGATTGGGCCAATGGCAACCCCTTGTCTGCAATCTCCTTAACAGCTGAGCAATCTGCCAATATTCTCTATGGTCCACTTGGGTTAACAACCTCATCTGGTGCGCTTCTCTTCCTCTATGGTGAATTATCTGGGAAAGTGGCACCTGGGTATGTATCAGGCACTCAGAGTGAAACCGAACCATGGGGTATCGATGTCATCGCTTCTGCTTATGACATCGATACAAATTCTGCGGCAGCATTGCAATCTCTGCTAATGGATTCCATTTTTGGTGAATTTGTTGAAGAATTTCTAATGAGCAATTTCGCAACAACCCCGTACCTCACTCAATCGATCAACAATTGGCTCTTGGGCTGGCACGATCCTGTAAACGCATATTTAGCCTCAGGTGATTCTTCGGACTTAACCGTTGGATGGGCATCTTTGGAATCAAATCAGACGTACTTCGGCTCTAACGGCGTTGCCAATGGAGATGGTACAAATTACACGATTTGTAGCGGTGAGAAATCTTCATGCGAGAAAGGTGAGCTGATCGAAAAAGATTCTTCCTCACAATTGTCATGGAGAAATGACAGAATGGAGGAGGCAACACTTGGACTCATAACCCCGGAAGAAATATCTGGAACAACTGGTGGTTTTATCACTGGACAAGGAGATAAAGTCGATGTTTCGGGATATGCAATCGCAGATCTTACTTGTGATCAGGAAGATGTTTTGAAGGGGATTCCAGTCAAAGTTTGTTCGACCACCGTAAGGGCTACTGAGCGCTCTATCCAGGCAAATTTGTTGAGAACTTTTACACTTATTGATGTGATACCCAGTGCCCTGCCAATATATCTGGGAAGTGAAATTGAAATAAAATCAGAACATCTTTCGGGCCTTATAATCGCAGGTGAATCAACCACGACATTCTATTTGGATCGCCGTGAAGGGGATCAGATGCAAAGCCAACCAACTTTCTATGATTTAGTCCCTGTATTCGAAATTAAATCATCATCGGAAATTGGTGACGAAGATGCTGATGCGATGGAAAGTGCAATCATACAAAATCAGAACTTTTTGACGTATTGGATGAACTTTGATACTTCACTCGATTTTCTTCCATTTCTGATGTGGCTGCTGGCGTTTGGCTTCTTCTCCACATCGATTGTTAGAACTCTAAAATCTCAACCCGAAGACGAAATGATTTCGCATCAAGGAGAGGAGAAAACGTCGATCGGCTTGCTGCAGAGAATAAATCAAAAAAACTAATTGACAAACATTGTATTTTGCTTAGCAATTCTTCTTATCGCTCGACCACCAGGGTCTATGAGGTTTGTAGAATCAATATTGATGAAATTCCAATGTCGGTATGAGCACGAGATGATCAATAATCAATACCAGTGCTCGTACCGGGAATCACGAAAGTTCCGTTCGGACAATTTAATTTGCTTACGTACAGTTCTTCGTTCCGGGATACTATCTGCATTCACCATGGTAAAGACACAGCACACCGCATGATTCACACCGTTTCCTTTCGGAAAGATGCCCAATGTATCTCCGGTTTCAGATCATCAGGAATAGATGACTTCTGTATCCACGCCCGTGTTCGAATAGAGTTCTATTCCTGTGTATCCGTCGTTGGCCGTGAAATAGAGGGTATTGCCAATGATTGCAAAGTCGTTGGGATTACTGGAGCCACTTCCATATCTGATGTCCTTGACAAGCACCGTGCCAAGGGCTGTTCCGTCGCTCTTCCACAATTCCACTCCGTTGTATCCGTCGTAGGCTTGGAAATAGAGGGTGTTGCCAACGGCTGTGAAGAATTGGCTCATACTGGGGTCACTTCCGCTGTTGATGTCCTTGACCATCATTGTGCCATTTGCTGTTCCATCGCTCTTCCACAATTCAGATCCGTTGGTTCCGTCACTG
>JAACDL010000023.1 GCA_009936765.1 Methanobacteriota archaeon | reverse complement strand
GCCAAATCAGCAAATAAAAACATCAATGCCAAGATAAGAGAACTTGCAATTCTGCGGCGGTCGGAGGTGTTCGAAGACATTGGGCTCGGGGACCCATTGTAAGAAGGGGTATAGTTTCCTTTCGGCTGGACACCCGTAGGGTGTCCGAGACATATGGGGCAAATTATGATGAAAGCGAAGGTTCAAGTTCGTCCTTGTATGACCTTGGAATGTATGAGCGAGCTATGGGTTGAACGCCATCGCCCTCGAACAGTGGGTGATATTCGAGGACAGGGTTCAGTGGTCCAAAGATTATCTTCATACGCAAAATTAGCAGACTTCCCGCACCTACTTTTTGCTGGGCCTCCAGGTACTGGAAAAACTACCGCAGCAATGGCGTTAACAAGAGATGTATATGGACCAGATTTTAGAAACAACTTACTTGAAATGAATGCAAGTGATGAACGCAAGTTGGAAAGCATTCGTACCAAGGTCAAACAATTTGCTAGAACTGCGCCATACGGAGGTGCCGAATTCAAAATTATTTTCTTGGATGAAGCCGATGCTTTAACCCACGATGCGCAAGGTGCATTAAGAAGGATTATGGAACAATATGCTCAGACCTGTCGCTTCATATTATCTTGTAATTATTCTAGTAAAATTATCGAACCTATTCAGAGCAGATGCGCTGTATTCAGATTCAGACCACTTGCAGATATCGAGGTTTCAGATCAAGTAAAAGCAGTTGCAAAAGCAGAAGGTATTGGACTTGATGATGAGGCTGCTGAAGCATTGGTGAGAATTTCTCAAGGTGATCTTCGCAAAGCAATAACGGCCTTACAAGTTGCTGCAGCATTGGAAAAGAACATTTCTCGAAATCTGATATACGAAACTAGCGCAACAGCTCCTCCAGAATCATTACATCAATATTTGATGGCTTGCAGACAAGATGGTTTCCACGCAGCAAGAAGAAGGTTGCGAGAACTATTAGACAAATACGGCCTTGCAGGGACCGACTTTGTCAATCAGTTGCACAGAGAACTTTACGGTGCAGATTTTCTTTCGGAAAACCAGAAGTTAGAGTTAACAGAAATGATGGCTGAAATTGACTTTAGGTTAGTGGAAGGCGGGGGAGAGGCCATCCAATTGGATGCTTTGACCGCTAGATTGTCGAAGTTACTCAGTTGAATCGTCTTCAACTTCTTCGATTATTAATTCAAGTTCAACAGTTCGTGTGTTTTCCCAAGGGTCACCATCTTCCTCAACTTCGATAGTCACAGTGTATGTGCCTGCAGCTAATCCCTGTTCAATTTTTATTACGACTGGGTAATCAATGTCCTCGTGGTCTCTAACCCCTTCCATCTCTTTGGAAAATGATTCATTATTGTCCATTTCATTCCAAGAGTTATTGACTTCTTCGCCATTGAATGTAATCGTGTAATCTGAATCAGCCGCATCAAAGTTATCGCTGAATGCAAGGACGAGGTAGTGTTCGCCAGAGTAACCTTCAGAAAGATAGACTGTTCCATCATCAGAACCTTCTAACTCATAACCGTCATCAGTGGATGAGATCATGCCCCATCCATCATCTACTTGAGGGGCAACAATATCTGCAAATGGAGCATTGGTTAGCAAAAATGTAATCGCTAACCAAGTGAATACATGTAAGAATGATGCTTTAAACCAAGTTCCTTTGGTATAGTGCTCAACATATTTTTCAGGCATTACTGCTCTATGAAGGGCCGGTAGAAGGAATATGCACAACATTGGGATGAACCAAAGCATATCTGCATTATCCTGGGAATTAGGCATTGCGAGATATCTCATCAGAATAGCCATTGTAGCAGCGAATGCGATTACTAGCCACATCGATCTGATGTCTGCCTTCTCCTTAGCCACGTGCTTTACAGGGTCAAAAGATTCGATTCCCATATCTGCTCCAGAGCGGTTCTTTTTACGCTCCTTGTCATCTTTACCACCACGATTACGTCTCTCTGCTGCGGCAGCAGCCATAGCGGTATTGATGTCTACCATCAAGTCGGCAGATGGTTGACAGTGGATGAAGGCTGCGGTCAAAAATGAAACTTGGAATCAAGAAATTAGATTAAGTATATTTCACGGTTGATACTTATTTTCAAGGCCGCATCCTTCAAAGAGGGGTGTATGGTGGGCGGACTACTTGCCGGGGTGGCGTAGTTGGTGGCGCGTCGGACTCATAGGGCAGTTCTTCGGAACTAATTGAGACGTACCAAAGCCCCTTCTCTTGTCTGAGACATCCGAAGGTCGCGGGTTCAAGCCCCGCTCCCGGCACCATTAATCGTATTCAGCAACGCATAGTTCAGAATGAAATTTTGCTAAAATTTAGTCGAAATAAAGTAAAAGTATTATATTAGACCGGGCGGTCGGACCAATCGGTCGAATGCCTCTAGCACGCTATGAATCGATGGACTCCTCTCTCAAAGAAAGGATTCTCGATGTTTCAAAGCAGGAGTTCGCAACACACGGCTATGAAGGCGCTTCATACAACCAAATAATTCAAAAAATTGGAATATCGAAAGGCTCGATGTACTACTACTTCGAAAACAAAGAGGACCTGTTCATCACGTGTTTTCTGGATGAAGCACAATCAACAGGAAGTTTTGGTTTTGATTACGCTTCATTCCCATTGGGGGATAACGAGCAAGCATATTGGAATTCAATTAAGAAGATTTCATCAAAGCAATGGAAT
>JAACDL010000159.1 GCA_009936765.1 Methanobacteriota archaeon | reverse complement strand
CCATTGGATAATGATTCCCAACTGGCCACGCCATTTTTTCCATTGAAATGATCTTTAAGAGATTGAGTCATTGCGGCATCTAATTCTACACAATCCCAGTTAGGCGAAAGAGGGTCAAACAAGGTATAGTTACCTAGTGGATGACTGACTTCTTGCTTGTGGGTAACTTCCCACTTATCGTTTAGGCCATCACCATCTGTGTCGGCAAGACGAGGATTAGTACCTTCGATTACTTCGATTGAATTAATCAAGCCATCTCTGTCAGGATCTCCTTTGGGTCCGTCATCAGGGTCTGGCCATGAATCATCTTCATCCTGCTCTTCTGCGTCCTCAGAATTGGCTTCACTAGGATCATTGTCTGCATCATCTGATTCTCCGTTGTCAAGAGGGTTGAGGCCATTTTCTACTTCCCAACCGTCTTCCATACCGTCGCTATCAGTATCGTTGTCTAAGGGATCTGTCCCGTATTGAGCCTCGATTGCATCAGGTAGACCATCGTTGTCAGTGTCCATAGATTGGCCAGTATTGGAGCCATCTCCGATGATATCATCTTCTGCAGCAGCATCGAAATCACCAGCGGTTTCGCTGGTGTGGAAGAATCCGGTAGCACCTACGAAAAGTGAACCAAAAATTAGAGTTGAGACTATGGCGACATAGGCCATCTGGTTGTGTGAAACTGTCATCTTAATACTCTCCGCACGGTAATGCAAGTTACTCCACTACAGTTCTGGTCATAAACCTTCACGGTAGATGATTTGACTAAAGATTGTTTTTTGTGTAGAATATCAACTTAATTCATACCTACTTTGCAGTGTAATTCTGTGTAAATTATCCTCTCTTGAAAGGTCAACTTTAACAGGTCTTCCTTCGCTACGAATCCATGCACCTGCAAGCATACCCAATGTTATTGCAGGTACTGCTACTTGGGAATAAATCAATTCGATACCACCGTTAGAATCTATTGATTTAACAGACTGAGGCTTCGATAACCCCATTGGTGAGAAAAAAGCATCACAACTTTGCATCCATCCATCGGCATCAGCAGCTAAAAATATCTCTTCACCAGCAACGAACAAATTCTTGCTGGCGATGGCCATCGAAAGAAAACCATCGTCTTCATCCGGCCATGAACCTCTTTCATCTTCTCCAATGTTAGCATTCAAGCCTGCACATGAATCTTGCAAGCGTTTGAATAAACCAGATGGCAACAAATGATGACTTAATCCATCGATCCGCCACTTTTCTTCGACTTCAATACGATATGGCTCACCCATATCAAAAGACTCGACAGATTGCTTAGAGGCTGTAATTGGGTAATCAGATTTTTCTAATTGCAATACACAAGATTCAGAAGATTTCTCTTCCCACCTCATTCGATATCTTTCGGAATTGATTCGTTCTATATCTGCTTGTAATATTCCTGAAAATATCGGATTCAGCCCCACAGATTGAAAACTTGCAGGATTCAATGAAGGCGCACCCCATCCATAGATTCCCCAACGGTGAATTAAGGCGCCTAATACCTTCTTTTTCCTAAAAAAACCGGTGAAATCTAGTGAACCTGAATTAAGCAACCATTCTTCTTCATCGCATGCAGAATTCGCTAACTTCCTCCCCATGGGTGAATCAATAGTTTCCTCAAACATACGCCACCAACTATCCAATCCATCTGCTCGCCAACGAAACCAGGGATTGCCAAACTTATCGATAATAAGTCCATTACGAGTAGTGAAATTGCTTTCAATGTCCGACATTAGTTGTGTGTCGAGTAGCGTTTCGGCTTCATCGATTAGTGGCATATGAATCACAGTGGGTAGCCATTAGCTTCGTCTTCATTAAAGCAATAACGAATTATTTGGTAATCAGATTTGAAATCTCTAACATCACTCTTTACAGAAGAAGGGTCTTCATTTTCAATCAAAACTCGAGCATAGAAGCGAGCCACATCTAACATTTCATCAGTACCCATCCCAACTCGAGTCAATTCCTGCACTCCCAATCGTAACCCAGATGGAGTCATGGCCTTAGTGTCGCCAGGTAGCATATTCATGTTAGTAATAATTCCCGCTTGTTCAAGTAAATCTGCTGCTTTAGCACCAGCCCCAGAGTCAAGATCTCCGTGTCTAGTAAGTACTTGATGAGAAGCAGTATATCCTCTAGATTCTGCCAATACGTCAAAACCTTCAGATGATAATGCTGCAGCAAATGCTTGCGCATTATCCACAGTATTCTTTGACAATTCAACTCCATATTCTTGAAATTCAGCCAATGCTACAACTTTACCTGCAACGTGGTGGAGATGATACGAAGAACAAGTTCCCGGGAATACCGCATTGTTCAATCTTCTTTGGAACTTTTCGTCTTCGCTGGAAGATAGAATAAACCCACCCTGAGGACCAGGGAATGTTTTGTGGGATGAACCTGTCATTACATCTGCTCCTTCGTGAAGGGGATCTTGAAAACATCCTCCTGCAATCAGGCCAAGAACGTGAGCACCATCGTACATTACAGTTGAACCGACTTCGTGTGCAGCATCTGCCAACTCTTGTAATGGAGTGGGGAAGAGGAAAACAGATTGTCCAAATAATGCCACTTTAGGTGCAACTTCTCGAATAAGAGCGGCTGATGCATCAATATCTGGCTCCATTCTCTCTTCGTCCCAAGGGTAAGTAGACAAATTAAGATCTCTGAGGCCAACGGCACCCATTCTGGCATGAGAAATATGACCACCATCTGCAGTCGAAACAGCTGTTATCGAATCTCCTGGTTTTGATAACGCCTTCAGCGCTGCTATGTTAGATACTGTACCACTAGTAGACTGAATATTAGCGAATGGCACATTGAATACTTTTTTTGCCAATTCTAGCCCCAATTCTTCAATGGTATCAAAGCCACCACAGCCTTGATAATATCTCTTGAAAGGTAGACCTTCAGCGTATCTTCCGTGTAGGTCACTAGTAACTATCTTCTGTACCATAGGTGATACAATATTTTCACTTGCAATCATTCCCAAGCCTTCACGATATAATGTGCCACTAGCAGATACCGCATCCATCACGACTTGAGCATGATTCAAATTTTCAGGACTTGCATTCCAAGCGCCGTTATGGCCTACCATACAGGGTGGTTATACATTCGGCCTTTGACCCTTTTGAATCTAAATCAACTGCAAAATTAACTCGGACGGCTTGGGCCACCACGACGAGTGGCTTTTGATTGACGTTCTGATACAATCGTATTGTGAGGAATTCCTTTGCTTTTCAAATCGGTTGACATTATGCCTTTTGAATTTCGTGAACGGCCCAGGGGTTTAGCAGCACGACCTAATTTTCGCTGGACATATTGGTCACGCCCTCGATATGCTACAGGGCCAACCAAACGCTCCATTGCTGGGATTTCAGAACCTTCTTCTTTCGGCCTCTTGAGCCACCAACCAGGAGTTAGATTCTGCAGACGGGCATCTCTCTCTCTTTTCATAGCCTTAGCTCTACGAACTAGTTTAGGACGAACCGACCTCTCACTTTCTTTAGGAATAAGTGTGGTCATCCAGCCAGGGAATCCTATGTCGTAAACAATACCGTTGATTGTCAGGAGCATACCCGATAGGAGTAAATGCGTACCTACTGGCATCTCATTTCTTTGAAGTTTTATTTTATGACGCTTAATCCTCTTTGCATATGCCACCATAGCCTTCTGGTCTCTATGCCGTATTACTCTGGATTGTTGCTTCCTGAATCTTCTCGCATTTTGATGACCCAAAATTAGGCCAAGGGATATCGCCAGACCTTCCAGCATTCCTAATTCTCCCGATGCATAAATTCCAGCCAACAACCATAGAGGAGTCAAAATACCCCAATTGACTACTTGAGAAATTATACCTGATGTGAACCTTGGAGTCATCTTCTTTTCAACAGCACTTGAGGATGCAATCAAAATATTGGCATTTAGGGCTTCATCAACACCACTTTTCAACATTAAAGCTGCAATTGGGTTAACTGGAGCATCATCAATCCATCTTCTTGATCGTTTTGTAGCAGACTTTGTCAGTGCTATTTCCAATATATCTTCGTCTTCATCAGTTTTAGGACGACCTAGTATATTCGCTAAAGCCATAACTCGAGGGTCATGGCCATCAGTCTCTTCTAACTCGTTTAGTACACTAAGAGAACTGTGCCAGTCTCCTTTGTCAACCAAACATAATGCAGCTGCGATTCTTGGCTTTGCCATCAATGGGTATTCTCGAACAAGTCTCAGAGAGATTTCCAATGCTTCCTTGTGCTGATTCTGAGCACGGAGTAACGCCACATGTGAAAGCCTAGCATTCAAAGTTAGATTGTCCTTGTGCAGTGCGCCGTCGGTAGGCTGAGGACTCCAAGATCTCATCATTCGCATCAAATCATTAAGATGATCGATACAAGAGTTGTTTTCCCAATCCCAAATATCATCTTCATCAACTGAACCATTCCAAGGGTCGAACCACTCGCAAATGAAGGCCATCAATTCAGGCTCATCGTATCCTTCTGGTTGCTGTAGGTTATGCAGAGCTTCTCTGGCCGCATCTAGTCTACGACAAGCAATATGTCCTGCGGCTATTATCATACGAGCCTCATCATTATCACCGCCGGCTTGAGCAAGAACTTTCTTTCCTTCTTCGATAGCAGAAGGCCAAAGACCTCTAATGGCCATTTCAATCATCCTTGCACGACTCTTAGCCATTCTTACAATGGCTTCATCTTCTGCGATAGACCTTTGCTGGAAACGTACTAGACCATCGATATCATTTCGCAAGGCTGCCTCGTCTACAATATCGAACATCCAATTACCACCGCCGCTCAGAATAACACCCTCACGGCGCTGGTCAGGGTTCAAATCGAACTTCAAGTTCCGAAGTTGATTGAATTTAGCAACGGATAATACCCAGGTGATTAGGAAAATAGTCTGGCCTACTGCGATAAATATCCAAGTGACAAGAAGACGATTCTTCTCATCAAAACCATTTGATTCAAACCACTCAATAAACGGCATCAAATCTCCAAATTCTTTGTAACAAACCAATATTAAGAGTAAAGCAGTATATCCACTGAAACCAGCAAATGCGAAGTATAGAACTCTGGCCTGTGCCTTGTCTTCAGAGCGGATTTCTCTAGGAGTCGCCAATAGTACACCACCTAGTCCACCGAATGCTTGACCTCCGAGGAATAAGTTGCGAATAAGTTCGAAAATGAATGCAAGACCGACAATTGCAATATTCAGAGAAAGATAAGCAGCTAAAATCTCGGGCAAACTCTTGAGGGCTTCCCATTCTGCAAGCAATGGGTTTTCTTGAATCTGTAAGTATACTTGGTGACCTAGAATTCCACCGTAATTCAATACTTCTTGAGCATTTTCTGGGTCATTTACCATCACATAAACTACTGTAACTATTCCATTGATAGCGGTAAGTGGCATAGTAATCAAGAAAAGTATGAGGATAAAAGCGAATGCTCTACCCACGATTCCCAATTTCTTAGCATCAATAGGATTCGGTTTGCCTAGCCATGTCCGGAATTTGCCAATCATTAGCATATTCCAAGAAGCACCCATTATTCTCCCGTAGGCCAGTATAGTTGGGCCCATGAAAACTAAGCCTGCAATTGCTAGTGCCAAGGGTTTCTGAGAATCATTGATCTCTGGAAGAAGTAAAAGGTAGGAGCCAATCGAGACAATGAAAAGACCAATTAGAGTACCTGAACGTCTAAACATCAATCTGAAAAACTTAGTTTTACCAACTCCAACTCTTCGGCCAACTAACTGGCCATTCAATGATTCCCAAGGTGAGATCACAATAGGAATTGTTACCAATACTCCCATCAGCAATAAATTAGGTAAATAGTAGACATCAGGTTCGAAAATGAGTTCTGCTATCAACAATAAAACCCCAGTCATTGCCATCATGTAGAGGGCAATACCAAAGCCAACGTTGTTGAGAGCCAGTAGTTTCTTTACACCACCTCTGCCTTTAGTCAAACTATGCACTTCGTATAGTCCATCGTCAATCTCAAAACCAACTTGTAAACCAGAAAGTTGAGTGGGTATCATCCATTTCCAAAGAATAATCGCTGTAGTGAAAGCAATTAGAAATGGGAGTGCGTGAGTTAGCGATAAATCAGATGGGTTTTCAATAGAGCCAGCACTAACTAACGGAGCCATCATCAGGCACGCAAAACATGCAAGAATTAGTCTCCTCATAAGGTGAGCCTACCGGGTTGACTTCATCACTTCTTCGCCGTTCTGTTACGTTGTAGGAACGAATCTATTCGGTCGAATGCTGTATTCAGTGTTTTTTCATCAGCCAAATATACGATCCGGATGTGTCCTGCGCCTTTCTCTGGAGAAAAACCACTCCCGTGTACTACCAGTACGTGCTCTTGGTGTAGTAATTGTAACACGAATTCTTTGTCGTTTTTCGACCACATTTCATCAGTGAGTCTAACAAACATGTAGAAAGCCCCACCTGGTGCTTCAACTTCTAGACCGTCTATCTTAGAGATGCGATCTAGACATAATTGGCGTCTCGATTGAACCTTTGACATATGCTCGTTCATCCAATCCCTATTGCCATTCAAACCAGCTAAATATCCTAATTGGGCAGGAGTGCTAGCACACAACCTAGAGCGCAACAAACGTTCAATACCATCTCTGACATTGAGCAGCACACCACTTGGGTCGTGAATTGCAAGGTAGCCAATTCTCCACCCAGGAGCATAGTAAACCTTTGACACTCCGTTCAAAGAGAATACAGGTACATCTTCGGATAATGAAGCCACGGAAACTTGCTTTCCACTAAAATCAAGAGCGTCATAAATCTCATCAGCGACAATCATGCAATTTGGCCACTTTTTTGTAATGTTCAATAATTTCTGAATTTCATCAGCGCCAGCAACATTGCCAGTTGGATTATTTGGATTGATTAGTACTAACAATCTGACATCATCATCCATCTTAGATTCAATATCATCCAAATCAATAGCCCATCCATCATCAGATTTCAATGCGTACTCAATTGTCGTGGCACCATACATCTGAGGGTATGCCATGTAAGGAGGATAATGGGGGCCTGGTGCGAGAACTTTGTTACCTTCTTCAAGAGTTGCTGCAAAAATAATCTGTAATGCTTCTGTAACTCCGTGGCAAACATAGACATCATCACTACTACATGGCCAACCTTTTGAGGATTCATCAGCAGCAATAGCTTCCCTTAAATCGGGCATACCATATGATGGAGAGTACCCATTATTACCATCCAGTAAAGCCGCACTGTAGGCTTCAACCATGTGCCTAGGAGTTGGTAAACCTGGATATGCGATTGGATCACCGATATTCAGTTTGATAATACTGTGGCCTTCTGATTCCAGTTTTGTCGCTGGTACGACTACATCTCGAATTGCGTATTCGATTGTCGAAGCCCTAGATGATACTGGAATCATTCGACTCCACCCATCCTACAGATTTCTTCATACTGCTCTTTTGAAACGGGCTGGACTGAAAGACGCTGTCCTCTCTGAACTAATGGCATATCATCGAGAGCAGGGTTAGCCTTGATATCTACTAAACTAACCATATTCATCTCCTTAACCGCCTCAATATCAACCATCATCCACCGAGGATTATCCGGTGTTGATTTCTCATCGAAGTATTTACTATTTGAGTCCCAAGAAGTGTGATCAGGATAACCCTCTCTGCTTACTTTTGCTATTCCAGCAACATGAGGAGGCTTGGTATTGGAATGGTAAAACAGTACAATGTCTCCCAGTTTCAAATCATCACGCATCATGTTCCTAGCCTGATAGTTTCGCACTCCATCCCAATGTGTAGAACCGTCTTCGACCAATTGTGAAAATGGATAAACGTCGGGCTCGGACTTCATCAACCAGTATCGCACCATGTACACTCGTTAGGGTGGCATCCCTTAGAGTTCACCATGCGTCGCCATGGTCTGGAATAAGAGTAGCATCTACTACATCGATGTCGCCACGTGAAGCAACATGGCCTAATCCAAGTTTACGGGCCATTGAACTGGCCCCACCTGTTGAGCCAATACCTAATTCCTCAAGCAGTACAAAGATTGCAGGTAGCAATATTAGAGCACTTGCTGCTGCGATCCACAGCAGTATAATTATCACCGTAATGAACGGTTTAATTTCAGGAATAGGAATTTGATATGCGGTTATCATACCTAGAGTGGTAACTGTTGCCGCCTCGAAAAGAGACATCCCCGTACTTACTGTAGAATTACGAATAGCTTCAATTCCACCACCTAATTCACGAATACGATTCGCAATGTGAATTGAGAAATCAACCCCTACTCCTACGAGAATTGACCCAATCATGACAGTAACCAAAGACAAAGAAACATCCATCTGCCACATCACCAACCATTGGAGAGCAACTGTTGCAATAACAGGGGCAGTAGTCCACATTGAAAACCGAATATCCTTGAACACAATAGCCAATGTCATTAAAGTCAAAACTATTGCAAAGCCGAGTGATGACCATTGACTTCCAACAATCATTTCATTGACTGCAATGGCTGTTGCAGCCACTCCAGTTAAATCGCCAGAGTCAATATTCCCTTTATGATTACGAGATGAGAACTCATTCACTTGAGCAACAGCATCTGAAGTTTCAGCAACTGGAACGAAAGGCATATCGACATAAATCAGATTACGGCTGTAGTCGTCAGAAATAAACAACCCTCGTGTTTCATCGGTGAGACTTGAGTAGAATACGTTTAGCAAGAATCTTTCAGCGTTTTCGTTTTCAGTCCCGTTAGCCCTTGGTGCAGTAAGTACTTCCCAGAAAGTAACGTCTTCAGAATACTTACGATTCAAATATGGTTCAAGAGCATCTTTCAGATCTTCTGGAACCAACGGATTGTCTGTTAAATTCCACAATGGCGTACCACTCAAATTCCCACCGAAACCTACTGATTTCATCAAGAAAACAATACTAACTGCTGTGGTTTGATCTATTGTATTCAACTCATTTTCTAAATCAGATATGCCTAGCAATTTCTCTACGGGCTCTGCTTCAGTAATTGGCGCATCACCAGAGATGTCACCATAAATTAACACCATTCCGACCTGGCCTGCATTGAAGTCGTTAGAGTATTGTTTCATAGTAACCACTGAAGGCTCGTTTTCTGGAGCCATACCAAGTAAATCGATATTCTCTTCAACATTCTCTTGCCCCCAAAATCCAGATACAAATATCAAGACCATGAAGAAAGCAATTACTGCTTTAGAGTACTTGATAGGCACTTGAACTACTTTTTCGAATACAGGAAGAGGTGGGTGCTTTGGTTTACGTAAATCGAGAAGTAATGTAAGATTCGGAACCATTGCCATTGTTAGAAGATACACTACAACAATACCACCTGAAAGGGCAATACCTACTGTTTCAATCGGCTTCATCGGAGTGAATGTAAGGGAAATGAATCCAATTACTGTTGTTACAGCAGATAGGAAAACTGCTCGCCCAGTAGAGGCTAATGATTGTCGGATTTTCTCGTCCTTAGTACCAGTCTCTTCCGCATATCTATTGGTTATGTGAAGACCATATGAAACTCCCAAGGCTAACAGAATCGGACCAACGATAATTACCGTCATAGTCACCTCATAACCCGTATAACCCATTATCCCAAGAGTACAGAAAACCGAACACAATGTTGGCAGACCTGCGATTACTACTACCTTGAACCCCTGTACTGGTCTCCAAGAACCAGTCTGAAGAACATCAGAGTGGAAAACGAATAGTCCAAGTGCTACCAGTACGATCGCTAGTGGGAAGATTTGCCAAAACAGTTTGAATGAAAACTCTGTCACTGCATTAGTAATTGGAACTGGACCTGTTAATGTCATGGACACACCAAGGTCTTCCCAGTTACACAAATCTGCACCAATCGGTTCTCCGTTTTGATCGAACTCACAAGGGCGCTCTTCCTTGGAGATATTATCGAGGATTTGTTGAGTTTTCTCAATTACTTCTTTGGCTGTCTTAGTTTCATCAACTGCAATAATAATTACTGCTTTATCCAAGAATCCATCGTCATCCGTATCTCTTGATAGTTTATCTAAACCAGGAGATGGTGTTCCATCATCTTCGTACATTTCGTTGACTATTGTATCGATAGTAGTCTGTGAAGGTATACTGTAATTGCCCCAAATCGGGTCAGCAAAATCAAGAATATCTTTTGCAATGTCGCCTGCATCTTGACCTACACAATTATCTTCATTAGGGGGACAAATTACTGAGACTAGCTCATCAATAAATGCGTCCTGAACTCGAGGAACACTAGAGTTGACTTCCTTTACCACAGTTGAAAGTGATAATGCATAGATTACGTCGTCAGTAGGGTCGGAAAGTCTTGGATTTAATTGATTCTCGACATACGACATCTCTTGTAATATTCTACGGTCATCTATAGGCTTCTCGGGAGAATCAATGTAAATGATCATTACATTCGTAGACCAATTTTCTTCGACTTCCCTTATTGTCTCTAGAACCGGGGAACCTTCTGGCAAGTAAACATCCAAATCTCCATTGACGTTAACTGAAGGTTCATCTCCAGGTTTCAACGAAGTTCCATCTACGAAACCTGAGTGATATGCGAAGAAAACAGAAGCTAGAAGACAGATTGTAACCATGAAAATTGGAAATTTAGTCAGGATACCAGTTGCACCGTGCTTTTGCCATTCTCGCTGTAGTGATTTTGGAGCATCTAAAACCGCATCAAGAGCCTTGCGGGCATCCCAATCTTTCACCCTACTGCTTAGTGTTTCTTGGCCATGGCCGACTATTCGAGAAAGACGATTTTGAAGTGGAGACGTGTCTTCGCCTGACTTTGAATCATCTTTAGACATGGTGGCCCCCAGTACCCCGTCGGGTCTAGACCATTTGAAAGCATACCCATCAAGTGTTCAATTTTTAGCCATCCAATCACTTCAAAGGTAGATGCCACGACGCCGGGCCGGACCTGTGAGGATTACGCATTCAGGGCCGGTGAGCAACATGCCATCTCCTAGACTAAACGACAAACGCTGGTCAATCGACCTAGAAGAGAGAATTCAAGAAGAACACTATGCTGATGAAGAAGTATATTCTAAGCGATATGGGTTCAATCCAGATTCAGGTAAAGAGATATTTGTAATCGACACACCTCCCCCTTATCCAAGTGGAACTTGGCATATAGGTGCGGTTGCTCAATACAGCATGATTGACGTCATTGCTAGGTCTCAGAGATTGTTAGGCAAGGAAGTTAAATTCCCATGGGGAGTTGACCGTAACGGGATAAATGTTGAATTCACAGTTGAAAAGAACACTAAGAGAAAGATGAAGACATATGATCGTGCAGAATTCCTAAAGTTGTGTGAGGAAACTATTGAAGAGTTCACCCAATCCATGCGAAACACTGCTCGAAGAGTTGGATTATCAATGGATTTTGCCAACGAGTATCTAACAGATGCTCCAAACTATAGGATGGTTACTCAAACCATTTTTACAGAATTGTTCAAACGTGGAGCAATTGTAGAAGATTTGCGACCTAATATTTACGACCCTGTTGAAGGAACCACAATCGCAGATGCTGAAGTTGAGCGTTTGCAAAGAAGAACCAAACTCGTAGATGTCAAATGGCAAACAGAAGATGGCGAAGAACTGATTATTTCAACTACTCGACCAGCATTGATCTGTGCTTGCGGAATTGTTGTCGTTCACCCTGATGATGAAAGATACCAGCACTTGATTGGGAAGAAAGCAATGTTACCAATCCCTGTCGAAGGTAGAGAAATTAGTGTGGAAATCGCCACTCATCCGTCCGTGAAGAGTGAATTCGGTTCAGGCATACTGATGGTTTGTTCATTCGGTGACCAGAATGACGTTGCTGTATTCAGAGAACTGGGGCTAACGCCTTTCCAAGCAATTGATCTTGATGGATGCATGACTGATATCGCTGGCCCATTTGCTAGTATGAAAGTTTCAGAAGCACGTAAAGCTGTAATCGAATACCTCGAATCTGAAGACAAGATTCATCAGATTGTTGAGAAAGAGCAAGAAGTTCCTGTTTCAGAGAGAGGTAAGAACCCTGTTGAAATTATTTTGCTAAAAGAATGGTATGTTAGGCAGACACACATGCAAGATAGAATCAGTGAGCTCTCAGAAGAAATCGAATTCCACCCACCTAGAAACAAACAATTCCTCCTAGATTGGATGGAGAATATCTCAATCGATTGGCCAATAAGTAGGAGGCGCTGGTACCATACAGAAATTCCAATTTGGTATGCAGATAAGGGTTCCAAAATTATCTGTGCACCTTCTGGAATGTATGTACAGCCATGGTGTCAATCACCACCAGAGAACAGCGAAGTATTAGACAGAGAAACTAGGGAAGTTTTAGGAACATATTCTGAGTTGAAAAATGATCTAAGTGATGTTGTGGGAGAAGAAAAGGTGTTTGATACTTGGATGGATTCTAGCAACTCAAACCTATTCGTTTCAGGTTATCTAAATGACATGGACACATTCGAAAAAGCATTCCCAACAGCGATTCGACCTCAAGGTAAAGAAATCGTTAGAACATGGCTTTATTACACCTTATTGAAGAGTGCTCTTCTATTAGATAAACCAGGATTCAAGCATGTATGGATTGACGGTTTAGGAATGGATCCGTGGGGCAGAAAGATGTCAAAATCACTGGGTAATGGGATTGATGCAGACAGCGTCCTAGAATGTGGAGCAGGTGGCAGAACTGGGTCATGGAGAGTCAAAGGCCCGGATAAGAGTGTTCAACTAAAGGCGAATAAGATTGGTTCCGAATGTTTCCGACTATGGAAAGCATGTGACGCACAAGTCGGTGATGATTTCCAAATTAACCCTGAGGAGATTGAAGCGAAATATTTCGGTGTACTAACAAAATTATTCAATGTTGCAAGATTTGCAAGCCAATTTGAAAATCCAGAAGATCTAGATACCGTCCCTGCAGATTTGTCTGTGGAAGATAGATGGATTCTAGCAGAATTCGCTAGCACCATGGAAAAGGTCGAAAAGGGTTGGGCTGAACTTGACATATACACTGCAACCCAAGCACTCAAGACCTTCGGAACTGGAGTATTACCAAGTCATTGGTTGGAAATGTCGAAGTCTAGATTGTATGATGACGACATTAACGCTGCATGGACCATACATCGAATTGTTAGAGATTTAATGGCTGCATTATCTCCTGTATGTCCATTCTTCACTCACCATATCTCAAACACACTTTATGGAGAAAGCGCAGTAGATGTTAGAGAATTCCCAGTTCGTACTCCGAATGATGACGAATTGAGGGCACTAACGAATGCTATAGAGGAGTTCAACGGTGCAACCTGGAGAACTAAGAAAGAATCTGGATTGTCACTCAATGCCCCTATTTCCGGCATTGAAATACCTGATGAACTTAGTGAATTCAAATCAATATTAACTCAGATGCACAAGTTGGAATAATCACTCATCGAAATCTAATGTCGATTGTCTCGACGAGGGCATTTCCAAATTCCCAAGCCTAAAGCCTACCAAGCGTATAGGTCTCTCAAGGTCTGCATTTTCTGCAAACAAGCCGTTTGCTAGGCGTATGAACACGGTTTCATCATCCATTGCAACAGGTATAGAACGCCCATGCGTGTGGGTTTCAAAACCTTGGTACCGTATTTTGACTTCGCCCAACCTCCCAGCAACACCCATATCTTTGGCCCGATGAATTACCTTGTTCACCAAGAGTGACAACTGTGCCAAAACTACCTCACAGTCCGTCTGGTCTACTTCGAAAGTATACTCTTTCCCTACGGATTTACGACTTCGAAGTGGACTAACATCATCACTGGATTCTCCATCAATTACTCGCATCATCCATGATGCGAACCTTTCTGAAGTGAATCTTGAAAGTGCGATCTCTCCATTTTCAGCAGCATCTGATACGGTTGTAATCCCCCATTCAGCAAGCCTTGTAGCGGTTTTGGGTCCAATTCCAGGAACTTCTCTAACAGAACGCCCCTCAAAAAAAGATACAATCTCATCTGGCCTTGTTCGATGAATCCCAGCCGGTTTATTCTCTTCACTCCCCATCTTTGCTAAAATGCGTGTAGGTCCAATACCGAATGACGTTGATAGCCCTAAATCATCCATTATTTTTGATTGAATTTGATGTGTCAATGCTAGTGCAGCATCCCAATCGCCGTCACAATATTCTGTGACATCCAAATAAGCCTCATCGATACTAGCTTGCTCAAAACGATCAGCAGACTCGGATAATATAGCCATGACTTTACGACTAGCACGTGAATACAATCCTCTTGTTGATTTGAGATAATGCCCATTACCATGTGGAGGACCCGGACATCTTCTCCAAGCCTCACTAATGGCCATTGCAGACCTTACACCATATTTCCTTGCAGCATAATTACAGGTTGAAACAATTCCTCTGCCCTTACCTGATTTGGGGTCAGAACCAAGGATTAACGGAATTTCAGGGTCTAAATTATGATGCAGTGTTTCAACTGATGCATAGAAAGCGTCGAGGTCACAGTGGATGATTATCCTCGACGCCATACTACAACTGCATAGTCGAAGGTTTTTGAATAACGCGAAACCAATGCTTTGATGAATAAGTTCTTCCTAAGGGTTTCATGCCTCCAATCAAACCCATACTAACCGGAGTGGTAGGGTTACTGATTCTGGCATCATTGATCGGATATTCAGGGGAGAATGTGATAGATAATGTTCCCAAACCAGATGCAGGACTATGTGGTGTAACAAAAGAAGCATATTCAGACGTTCCGGGGTCTGGTGCGCTACTCGATATTGACGTTGATGTCACATGGGATGACAACACAGTATGGATTGGAATTATTGATGTCGAGACATATGATTCTCTTGACAAATTAGGTGGAAACAGTGATGGTGAATTAGTTTCTTGTGAGAGTAAGATACAATTTATCGCCGGTGGGCCCGATTCTGGAGAGGATTCTATGTTTACCTGGAATCCAAGTGGGGATGAGTTCCACATCATGATTGGTTCACTGGAAGAAGCTGAGGATGATGATGAAGATGACGACGATGACATCTGGCCACTTTCCGAAGAAGTGGAAGGGCTTTCATTCATTGACGAGTTCAATGTGACTGTAAATTACGATGCATCGGGTGGCTGGGGAATAATTATTCTACTGTTTATGATAGAAATTGGATTAGTATATTCCACTGCACTTAATAGACGCTAATCAGAGATATTTGCCATTGACTAAAGTGCTAGGTCGCTTACCGTTCAGACCTGATAATACTGCATCTGCAATGTCAAAACCTACTCTACGTTGGGCCTCCATTGTTGCAGCCCCAATATGTGGAGTACCGTGGAAATTGGCATGCTTCACCAATAAGTTGTCATCAGAGACTGGCTCTATTTCGAATACATCCAATGCTGCACTAGTAATAACTCCACTTTCAAGAGCATCAAGTAGTGCTGATTCATCTATAATTCCACCTCTAGCGCAATTCACAATATGATTACCGCAATGAATTCCACCTTGCTTCCCAGGCATCATCTTCATACGGCTTTCATTAACAAGGTGGTGAGTCTCTTCAGTCAAATTACAGTGTACAGAAATGTGAGTACAGGTCTGGAAAAGAGTATCAACTTTCTTGTGTAAATAGGCACCTTGAGATTTGGCTACTTTAGGAGGAAGATAAGGATCGTAAGTATGAATCTCCATCCCCAGTGTTTGAGCAACTTTAGCAACGCCCTGGGCAATTCTACCAAATCCTATTAATCCAAGACACTTACCTGAAAGCTCCGTACCTTTCATCTGCTTTTTCTCCCATTTTCCGCTACGAAGACCTCGGTCTGCTTTAGCGATATGCCGTAAAGAAGAGAGGAGGTGTCCAACTGTCAATTCAACTACAGATTGTGTAGATGCATTCGGAGCATTAACCACCATAATACCCGCTTTACCTGCCGCCTCAAGGTCGATATTATCGACTCCAACACCGGCTCTACCGATAACACTTAGATTGCCACTTGCAGCGATTATTTCTGCTGATAATTTCGTGGCACTTCTGACAATAATAGCATCGAACTTATTGAGTGCACCAGAGAGTAGATCTTCATGTTCAATGAAACCAAGGACAACATCATGCCCACCTTTTTCTAGTCGCAGGACTGCTTCAGGAGCCATGCCGTCGGTAACAGCAATTCGGGCCATTAATTGGTCTATAACCTAAGCCCCTCCATGAACATTCTTGAGGGAGAGGCCTTCTCGCAGTAACATGGCCTCATCATTTGACGTTGAGAACTTGTTGTGGGCCATAGGTATTCTAGCACTTCCGTTGCTCCTTGCACTACCTGCAAAACTACTCTACCAAACTGTAATTCTTGGAGTTGGTCCTGCTGAAAGGACTTATCGTGGAACTGTTCAGAAGATTCTTGATTCTGGTATGCAAGTTGAACAATTCAGAGGGGTTTTAGACGACGAAGCGCGTCGTTTAGGAATTAAGCCTGGTAGAGCAAAACTGAATGAAACCGACCTCCTATATCCGCTTTCATTAACTCATTTTTTACTAACTCCAATGATATTCATATTACCGATTATCGGAATCATTTCACTACCCATAATCATTCTTGGCATCCCAGTATTGTACGCATTAGAAGTAATTCTAATTCGTCGAAGAGTTTTGATCAATATGATAAAGTTACTAGAAACGTGGTTTGGCAAACAGGTAATACACATTCCAGATGCAGGTTACGAGCACTGTAGTAATGATGCTAAAGTGCTGGATGGCTCGAATATTGCTGTTCATTTCCATAAAGTTCCGAGAGTAGTTTTCCTAGGTCTATTTTCTTGGTTAATAATACACTGGACTCTTAGGCTAGATTCAATAATTGTTGAGTTCGTACTTTCCGGGCTGTTCTATATCCTGTTGCTTGGAATTGTAGGAATAATTGCAACCGCACTGGAATCAAACCTAGTTCTGGTAGACCCAGCCAGAGGTAGAATTATTCCGATTGCGGATTGGTTGGACTCAATGCTTACTCCAATTGTAGGACTTGGTCTACTATTCTTATTGGGGAGAGATTTGATGTCAGAAGCAAGAGATGGTGGCAACACCGTTCTATTTTCTGCTACTGTGTTGATGGTATTGTACTGTGCCACAGCAGTTGGGATGACATTCCAATGGGGTTATACTTGGTGGCATGGCAAATCTGTTAGAAAACAATTCGAAGCACAAGCCATTGACAAACTAAACCCCCAGTCATATGATTTGACAAGGAACAGAGGACGTATACAATTGAATGTGCGTTGTACAATGGCAGAGAGGCTTTCCAGTGAGATAGCACCTGGAAAGAACTTGACATTCAAAGACTTAGATAATTTACCATCTGCACGTGAAGGAGTGTTGAAAAACCCACAGAACCCTCTTGATTAATCACTCAATCCATGGGATATCATCTGGAATCTCTGCGAAAATAT
>JAACDL010000158.1 GCA_009936765.1 Methanobacteriota archaeon | reverse complement strand
ATGGGACCATTTAGCATTACATCTCCTGCAGTATCAATGGATATTTGTCCCCTGTCGACCGTCTCGTCAACCGCCTTTTCTACTTGCGAATATGTCATGTCTGGACGTGTGAATATGTCCAGCATAGTGGCAATATCAACTCCAATGTCTTTCTGGAACTTCACAATCTCTTCAACGCCAACTTCTACATCTCCGTAGACATAAGATTGGAATGTTCCTGAATCGGTCATAATTACTCCCGGGTAATCTATCAACGAATGAACTCCTTCTGCGAGTGCTTTTTCCTTGAGGTTATCGTGTTTCCATATGACATATGAATTAGTAATAAGTGCTTGAATTCCATATCTATCCCACATTTCCCGCGGTTCGATTGTCCTGATATTTGGATTGATTACAGGAAGTAGGCACGGGGTTTCTAAAATACCGTGTGCTGTGTGTAATTTACCCAGCCTGGCCTGTCCATCTCTGGCAATAATCTCGAAACGACCATTGTCTTTTTCGCGGCAACCTTTGGGGTCTTTTCGCCGGCCGTCCTGCCACTTCATGATGGGCCGTCCCTAGTATTCAGCATCAACCTTGTTGTCAAAGGTTGAGACGTTTAGCCATTAAAGTGGCAAGATGGTTTTCAATAGAACGTAGGTGTCCAGTCAGGGTGACTCGAGAGATCCCAATACTGGATGCGATATCTGTGGGGGATGCTCCTCTCGGATTCTGATAATACCCCATCTTCCATGCTGCAGCAAATGCAGTAATTCTTGCTTCAGTAAGATCTTTTGTGAAATAGTCCATGTCGTCAGGCGTAGAGTCGACTACTGAAATTGAGTTTGGCTCCCTCCATAATCTGATGCCTTCCACCATTTGTTTACATCCTTCTGGTGATCCTCTTATGATGACAACAGCCTCACTGCGACCTATACAAGAACCCGGAACTACTACTGCTGTTTCTATCGATTCACCGATAAGGCCAAGTCCGTGGTAATTACGTACAACTGCGGTGTGAATAACATGCCCTTTCTCTTCTCTAACCGATAGAACATCTTCAACATCCATGAAACTAATATCATTTACCGAATCGATAATTTGGCCCTCAATCATTTTTATTTCAAAGATTTGGCGAAGGAATCCTTCATTTTCATCTCTCCAAATGGTGCCCATCAAAGTAATTCTTTCACAAATATCAAGGAGATCTTTGAAATCACTCCGCATCATTTGTGCACCAGAATACCTTACTCTGACCTCTCGCATGATTCATACTAATGGAGCCATTATTTGATTGTAGGGCCGGAATTATACAAAATCCACCTTTCCATGAGCCAAAATGAACTCTCTCCCCAAGTCATCAAATGTGTCTAATAGCGTTGAGCAGAAACTAACTTTAAGAATTTCTTCATCGTTTTCAAGGTCATCTTTCACACCTTGCAGGGTGCCAGGCGCTGCCCCGCAAGACAAGCACGCTCCAGTCAAGTCAAGAACGAGTGACAATCCGGATTCTAAAGTTTCTTGACTGGTGACGGCGATACCCCCTCCGTGTCCATCAAGAGCCGCCCTTACAGGGCCCAGCCTTGCTAATAGGGAGGGCACTAAATCATCAACATCATGCAACGATTTGTTCCTTAAAATTTCATCATTTTCGGAATCAGAAGTTTCAGCAATTCTCTTGTTCGCTTCTACTTCCATTGCAGCAGCAGCCTCGCGGCGATATTGCTCCAATATGTCGTCATCCATGGCTCTGCGTTCAGTTTGCTATTCAATAACCCTCGCTTTGCGAGTTACAACGCCGTACAGTCCTTCATAAAGGGGAGGCGGTAGCAGAGAGTATGGGAGACGAGGTGCTGAGTATCGACGACCTCTACGTAAGCGTAGAGGGTACAGAGATTATCAAGGGTCTTTCACTTACAATCAACATTGGCGAAATCCACGCCATAATGGGGAGGAATGGAGCTGGTAAATCCACTCTTGCCAATGTGATTATGGGCCATCCTGCTTATGAGATTACATCCGGTTCAGTCAAATTCAAAGGGACTCCATTGGAAGAAATGGAAGTTTTTGAGAGGGCCCGTGCAGGGATGTTCCTCTCATTCCAATACCCTTCTTCAATTCCTGGTGTTCAAGTTGGTACATTCTTGCGTAAATCAGTCTCCGCTGTTCGTGGCGATACTGCTCCAAGTGCTAGAGATTTCAGAAAGGAACTCAAATCTCATATGGAGGCATTAAATATGGACCGTTCATTCCTATCAAGGTATGTTAACGACGGTTTCAGTGGTGGAGAAAAGAAGAGGTTAGAGATTCTTCAAATGTTATTGCTAAATCCAACTCTTGCTCTTTTAGATGAAACCGATTCAGGACTGGACATCGATGCATTAAGAGTAGTTTCAGACGGCATAAACAGCGTTGCTCCCAATGCTGGCTGTCTACTCATAACTCATTACCAGCGATTACTTGAGCATGTCAAACCAGATTTCGTGCATGTGATGATAGATGGAAGAATAGTCAAAACCGGAGACGCAACTCTCGCAGGTAAGTTAGAAGCCAAGGGGTATGATTGGCTAGAAGCATGAGAGGTGAATGGAATGTCAGGTGAAACAGCAAGAGAAGCAGTAGGGGACTATCGATATGGTTTCCACGATCCAGAAAATGCCACCATT